>CAZVNK010000283.1:427-4301 GCA_964628115.1 uncultured Ignavibacteriaceae bacterium
TTCGCAAGGCCCTCATGCAACTCGATCCGAATGACCGCGAAATTATCTCGCTGAAGCATTTCAGGGATTGTTCGTATGATGAAATCGCAAGTCTGCTGAAAATCCCGAAAGGAACCGTAATGTCCCGGCTGTATTATGCCCGGAAGAAACTGGCAAAGTTGTTGGTCGATGATGAATGATAAGAAACACTATGTGATGTTGTCCGGCTATGTCGACGGCGAATTGACGCCCGAACAGATCGTTGAGTTCGAGCGGCGGTTGGCCGACGATCCGGAATTACGAAAAGAACTGGATGCGTTTCGCAAGTTGAAGGAGGTGACCGGCGCCGTGAAATATGCTGATATTCCGCAATCCGTCTGGCAGGGGTACTGGCAAAGCCTCTATCGCCGGCTGGAACGCGGAACCGGTTGGATTCTGCTGTCAATATCCGCGATTTTGCTTCTGGGCATAGGCGCCTACTGCCTGTGTATGGATTTTTTTCTGAATCCGGATAAACCGATACTGCTGAAAATCGCCGTCGGTGCCGGTATTCTGGGACTGGTGGTCTTACTCGTATCGGTAATACGGGAGCGGCTGTTTGCCTATAACAGAGATCGTTACAAAGAGGTAACCAGATGATTGTGACCACAACGGAGACCATTCCGGGCAAAAAGATCATTGAAAGCCTGGGACTGGTCAAGGGAAATACCATCCGCGCCCGACATATCGGACATGACATCATGGCCCAAATGCGCAATCTGGTCGGCGGTGAGGTTTCGGACTATACCAAGATGCTGGCGGAAACCCGCGAACAGTCGCTGGATCGCATGATCGAAGAAGCCGTAAAACTCGGCGCCAATGCGGTGGTCTCGGTGCGCTTTTCGACCTCGTATATTATGCAGGGAGCCGCCGAACTGCTGGCGTACGGCACCGCAGTCATCGTGGAATAAAATCTTCAACATCGGTCACGAGGTTTTCATCGTGACCGATGACTGTCTTTTTATAAGTCTTATTTATATCCTCCGATATTTCTATTATATTAAACGATCCGGTGATAATAAATGCCGGACAGTAATATGAAGAAACGAATCAACATACCGCAACATACCGCCGTATGGACAGCCGTGTTTGTCGTGTCGGCATTATACTTTGCGCTATTGCGATTATTATTTCTCCTGGGACACGGCGACGCGGCAGAGTCGAGCGCGACTTCCAATCTCCTGCACGCATTCGTGCTTGGTTTTCGATTCGATGCCAAAGTCCTGGCGATTCTGTTCATCCCGCTTTATTTGCTAACGCTCCTGCCGGCAGTGGACTTTTCCAAAAAAGGCATTCGGAATGCCTTCGCCGGTGTGTTGACCGTGTTCTTCGGGGTGTTCATCTTTCTGGGAATCGCCGATATTCGTTTCTTTGAAATCTTCGGAAGTCGTCTCAATTTCTGGGCGGTGGAATATCTTGAACATACCGATCTGTTCGTATACAGCATTGTCAGTGATGCCGCTTTCTGGACGTCATTACTGCTGATTCTGGCATTGACGGCGTTGTACTATATCGCTATCAGAATCGTGTTGAAAAAACTTTCCCGCTATCGGACGTACCCGTCATTGTCGATGCGGATACTCTGGCACGTGGTCATACTTGCCCTGCTGGTATTCGCGGTGCGGGGGAAACTGGGCATGAAAGCGCTCGATTGGGGCGCGGCGTTTTTCTGCGAGGATCAGTTCGCCAACCAACTGGCGCTCAACAGCGTGTATACGTTCGGGCATTCTCTGTACGAAGAATGGCGTGATGGTCGCTCGCCGACCGATCCGAACAAACAAAGATTCGCGTTTTATCCGATCGATGAAGACTGTGGAACCGTGTGCGAGATGCTCGATATGGAACCGTCGGGGCGCGAGAATCTTGATCTGACGAGAGAACTGGGCGGCGGTAATCTCGGCTTTGTTCCCAACGTGGTTATTATCATCATGGAAAGCTGGTCGAACGATCGGATCGGCGCACTCGGTTCGGATGTGCACATATCGCCGCATTTCGACAGCCTGTCGGAACACGGTCTTTTATTTACGAATTTCTATGCCAACGGCATCCGAACCAATCGCGGCTTGCCGGCGATTGTCTGTTCGTTTCCGGCTTTACCCGGACGGTCGATCATGAAACGATACTCAGCGTCGCATCCGTTTCGGTCACTGGCGGAGATTCTCGATGAATTTGGCGTAACGTCGATATTCGCCCACGGCGGGGATATCGAGTTCGACAATATGGAAGGATTCCTGCGCGCGGTGGGGTATGATCGTTTTTACGGTGAGAATGATTTCGGCTCTGCCCCGCGTCTGGGTAAATGGGGAGTGGCCGATCATGCCTTTTTCGAAAACCTCGCGGACAAAATCGACAGCTTTCCGCGACCGTTTAATTTAACGGCGCTGTCGTTGAGTTATCACGATCCGTATTTGATCCCGGATGATCGGTTTCGGCGTTTCGATGACACTTCCGAGGAAAACCGCAAGCTGAACAGCTTCTATTATACCGATTGGGCGCTGGGACGATTTTTCGAACGTATCCGCAATAAACCGTTTATGGACAGTACGATCTTTGTCATTACCGCCGATCATTATCCGCATCAAAGCGGAAAACATCCGCTGGCCCCGGCGAATTTCAAAATCCCTCTGCTTATTTATGCGCCCGGTATTATCGGCGATTCCGCCCGGAAAACGGCAATGATCGCAAGTCAGGTGGATATTGTCCCGACATTGTTGAAGATGATGGGCGTACGCGCCTCATCGATTTCATGGGGACGAGACGTGCTGTCGCTTCAAGACGACGATTCCGGTTTTGCGGTAATCGTGGCCGATGAAAAACTCGGGTTGGTGCAGGATTCGATGTTCGTGTTCAACTGGGTAGGGGTGGGGACGTATTTATACAATGTCAACGACACGCCGTATCTCGAATATGACCTGTCGGATTCTCTGATTAATAAACTGACGATTATGGAACGTCGTCTGAATTCATATATTCAACTGGCGAGCTATCTTTCACGAGGAGGACGTGCGGTTATCGGTGCCGAATAGGCATGTTACGAGTCACTTTTTACTGACAATATAATTCCCGGTGTCTCCCGCCGGAAGGATTTTCCATCCATCGTGTAATTGCAAAGACCAGCCGTCCCCGGTGACGGGATTGCCTGTTATCTTTTTCGGTGCGATTACTTTGACAAACATCCAGTTCTTGTCGCGCAGGGCGCCGTTTTCGACCGTGAGTTTGCCCCAACCGGCCGTGACTGTCAGCGTCCGATAAACCAATCCGTAGTCATCGAGCGGGAATAACGCCTCACTGGGATTATAGGCGATGTTCATATTGGCATTGGGCAGAATAAGCACCGGGCCGTCGATATACACTGCGATGTACGTATCATGCAGTTCCGCCATTTGTTTCTCCCGGGCCTGCTCGACAGCCCAAAGTGCATTGCCGTCGTAAGCGTCATAACGTTTTTCCGCCGCATCGGCGACGTTCTCGGGACGCGGATACGACAGGTATTCGCCGAGAATATCTCCGAAATCATCGATGACGTGTATCTGTTCGCGCCAGTCGATTTCAAGATCGTCGAACAGAATGCCGTACGCCGGGCCGGATTGATAAGCGAATGACATGACAAAACTGTCATTGTTTTCGGCGGCGGTGAGTCGTTTGGCCATGATTTGACGAAGTTGATTATCGGTCAGTCCGGAAAGTCTCAACCCGGTGTATTCGGCCAGTCCCTCGTGTTGCTCGTATTCGTTTTCGTACTGCTCAGCATTATCGAATTTGCCACGGCGCAACCATCGGAAAAGCAAAGCATCCTTGAGCGCCTGGTCGCGTTCTGCTCCCTGCCTGACCAGTACAACCGCCAGCGCCCGCCATT
>CAZVNK010000284.1:0-3503 GCA_964628115.1 uncultured Ignavibacteriaceae bacterium
GCCGGGCATTCCGACAGCAGAGCTGTCGGCGACCGGGACAAAAAAAGCCGGCAGGATCACATCGTCCGCCACGGCGGACCTGGATCACTATCCTACGGGGATATTTTACAAGTCTCCTTCTCAAATCGTATAAAATCATAGACAAGGAAAGGCGACTTTTTCAGAATATACTTGATTAAAAGGAGAAAGTACATATTATTAAATGGAAGGAGAAAGGAAATGAAATCGTGAAAAATGCAAATGAAAACGATACGGAAGAGGCTGAATCCATAAGGGATACTCAAAAAGAAGAAGTCATTTTACATGAAATTCGTCGGTTCGAGGATTTTCCATCATGGATAAACCCCGATGAATTGGCTGTTTTTTTATATGAGAGTTTAAAGCCGTATGAAGATCCACTACCCGTAGTTAAACAGGGTATCACCGACGCGTTAAAACCGAAAACCAGACCTTCCGGATTTGTTCTCATTGCGGAAATCAATAAAAAACCGGTTGGGGCTCTCCTTATGCTGAATACCGGAATGAAGGATTATATTCCGGAAAACTTTCTTCTTATGGTGGCCGTTGATCCATCCGCCAGAGGCAAGGGAATCGGGGCGAAAATCATTAAGCGTTCCTTTGAAATCACCGAGGGTGATGTAAAATTGCACGTTGAATACGATAATCCGGCGAAACGCCTGTATGAACGTCTCGGAATGACCAGTAAGTATGCCGAAATGAGGTATCACAAGTGAATCGAGTGATTATTGATCTTAAGAAACTGAAGCATAATATCGAGGTCATCCGGGGTTGGATGAAACAACATGAGGCCACTTGGACGATTGTAACCAAGGTTCTTTGCGGCCATACGGATTCTCTTCGAGCGCTACAGCTACTCGGGGTGCGTTCGATGGGGGATTCGCGCCTGGCAAACCTGAGGGCTATTGAAAAAATAATTCCCGATTTCGAATCATGGTATCTGAGAGTCGCGGACATGTCAGCCGTCAAAGAAGTCGTCAATCTGGCGGATGTCAGCTTAAACAGCGAATTAAGCGTCATCAAGGCCCTTAATGAAGAAGCACGCAGGATTAACAAACTGCATCGAATCGTCATTATGATAGAACTGGGTGACCTGCGGGAAGGTATATTACCGGGTTCATTAGTAGATTTTTATGAAAAAGCCTTTAATCTTTCGAATATCGAAGTCATAGGAATCGGAGCCAACCTGGGTTGCCTTTCCGGCGCCGTGCCGAATATCGATCAGTTCATGCAATTGGTATTGTATAAAGAATTACTCGAGTTAAAATTCAAAAAACGTCTTTCAATGATATCCGGTGGCTCATCGGCGGTACTGCCACTTCTTCTTGGCGGGGATCTTCCCAAACCGGTAAATCATTTTCGTATCGGAGAAGCGATTTTTCTTGGTACCGATTTGGTCAATGGGGGGAAATTAATGAATCTGAATGATGATGCCATCATTCTTGAAGCGGAAATCGCGGAAATTAAAGAAAAGGGACTGGTACCATTATCGGAAACGACTTCAATGACGCCGTTTGAATCCACGCAAGCGGAAATTAAAACAATACCGGGGCAAAGAGGTTATCGCGCAATTGTCAGCGTCGGTCAACTTGACACCAGTATCGCGGGATTAACCCCATCCGATCCGAATCATGTTATCGCAGGAGCCAGCAGTGACGTTATGGTCGTGAACATCGGTGATGAACCCAAGGGACTTAAAGTTGGCGATACTTTGCGATTCAAACCCAACTACTCGGCGTTACTTCGATTGATGAGCGGCAAGTATATTGATAAAGTCGTCTCTCCCCCGCTTGCAAAATTCGAAGATATCCACATATCCAATCAATTGGGAGTAGAGCCTTCTCTGGAAGCCATTAAGAACAGTGAATGGCATAAGTAAATTGACTTCATAGGTCGCTTTCCGAATGACGTACCGGCGCCATGAGAAACCCGGCAATCATATCACCGCCACCGACTAAAACACGCCCCCGTGTACTAAACACGCCCCTTACGTACTATACACGCCCCCGCCTGTTTGGTTTGCATTCAACGCCTCTCCACCGTTTATTGACCATATGAAACTCTCAGCGATAAAATTCGACCTCAAAGAACGCGCGCTCGCGATGGGGGCCGCCAAAGTCGGGGTCTGCCGTCTCGATGATCTGCGCGATTCGTTTCATTTCGAAATCAAGCAGACTGCCAAACGGCTCAACACCGCCATCTCGGTCGGCGTCCCGTTGAGTTCGGGCGTGATGGAAACGCTGATCGACCGCCCCAACATGATTTACAAAGCGCATTATCAGCAGGTCAATCATATCCTCAATGATATCGCATTCATGATCGCAACGGAAATCAACCGTCTGGAATTCGATGCCATCCCGATTCCGGCATCGCAAATTCTGAAATGGCAACCCATGCGCGCGCATATGTCGCATCGGGAAATCGCGTATAAGGCCGGGCTGGGATGGTGGGGACGCAACAACCTGCTGGTCACCGAAGAATTCGGCTCGCAAATCAGGCTGGTGACGATCCTGACCGAATTGGAACTGGAGCCGGATCAGCCGACCGAACAAGATTGCGGCGAATGCGTTGCCTGTATCAACGCCTGTCCCGCCGGTGCGATTGCCGAAGACAAGGCGGGTTTCGATCTTGTCGCGTGCGCCGCGAAGGGCAATGAATTCGCGCACCGGAAACATATCGGACAGCACATCTGCGGCTTGTGCCTCAAAGCCTGTCCGGGAACACGGTAACGACGGGGGACTTATGGGACGAATCAAATCACCGTTTCCGGGACGATTGATCGTATCGGCGATCTATTCGTCGATCGACGCCATGCACTCCGCCGTTCTCGATATCGAGAAAAAGTTCGGCCACGTCGAGATCGAAACCGACGAGATGGAATTTTTGCACACCACCTATTACCGCGAGGAGATGGGTGACAATCTGCGTCGCAAATTTTTCGCCTTCGAAAATCCGGTCGAGCGCGGCCATCTGGCCGAAATCAAAATCTGGACCAACAAACTCGAGGAAAAATACGGCGAGAAAACCGGCGGCTTCGTCTTCCGGCGCGTCAATCTCGATCCCGGTATTCTGACTCTGGCCAACCTGACTTTGGCCACCACCAAGGATTACGCCCATCGAGTGTATTTGCGCGACGGGATCTTCGGTGAGATCACGCTGATCTTTCAAAAGAAAAAATTCATCCCGCTTCCCTGGACCTATCCCGATTACGCCGAACCGGAAATCGTCGAATTTCTCAGCCGCGTCCGCGACTCCCTGCACGCGCAGGAAGTTGATATTTGAACGATACGGCATTACATAAGCGTATGACCTGATTGCAACCTGCCCGGCGTTTCATCGTAAAGTATATCGAATTGCAGATGAAATTTGTCATTGATTCACTTTGATTATCATGCTACCTTGCAATATTCGAACACGACTATCAACCGAATATAAAAGTCTCTGAGGGAGGATAGATATCCATGCAAAACTCTCAAAAACTCATT
>CAZVNK010000284.1:3513-3939 GCA_964628115.1 uncultured Ignavibacteriaceae bacterium
TCCGTCAGAGGAATGAACTGGCCGAACCATTCGAGCAGCGTCATGTTCCCTTTGAAAAACTCGCGGTTCTCCTTGGGGAAATAGGCGGGGGTGATGGTTTGTCAAAACTCTCAAAAACTCATTCTGACCGCAGGGATGGTGATCCTGGCGATTCCGCTTCTGTTCACTCCATCCGTCACGAAAGCATCCCCGCCCCCCGTATGGGGAGAATTGCAACCGGGTCAGTACTCCGCCGGCTTTAAGACTATCGAGGTGTACGATTATTCCCGAACCTTCCGATGTAAACACGACATTCACGGCAATCTCCGCACCGGTGAACGCGCACGCCCGATTCAGATCTGCATTTGGTATCCGGCCGATCGCAACGACGCTTCGCTTCCGATGGTGTATTCCTGGGAGCGGAGGCGGGCAATACGCTGTTTGACG
>CAZVNK010000284.1:3949-4294 GCA_964628115.1 uncultured Ignavibacteriaceae bacterium
TATTCCGAATACGCCTTCCCTACCCCCGAGGATAACGACTTTTTCATTCTTCTGTCGCGCCTGCAGGACAGTGAGGTATACACCGTCCTCTTTCCGCTGGTAAGAAACAGCTATATTCTGGTCAATGATCTTCTCAGCCTGGATTTCGCCGCCGTTCGCGATGCCGAACCGGCGCCGGGACGTTTTCCACTGATCATGTACCATCCCGATCTTGATGCAAACTACTGCGACAATGCCATTCTCTGTGAGTATTTGGCGACGCACGGTTTCGTGGTGGCGACCACGCATTCCATCGGAACGATGTTACCGTACACCGAAACCTCTCAACGCGATCTTGAAACGATC
>CAZVNK010000285.1:0-4290 GCA_964628115.1 uncultured Ignavibacteriaceae bacterium
AGCCCAAGGGAGACAACAGTTGGATCAACGGCGGATTTTTTGTCATGCAGCCGGACGTATTTAATTATCTGACGGAAGATGACATCAACCTTGAACTGGGCGTTCTCCAGAAACTGGCCGAGGAAAATCAGTTTATGGCCTACCGGCATGATGGCTTCTGGCAACCCATGGATACCATGCGGGACAAAGGTCTTCTTGATGAACTCTGGAAATCGGGTAAGGCGCCCTGGAAGATCTGGCAATAAAGTGTCAATAGAGGAACGACGCATGAAAAACTATTTTGATCGGCCGCTGTTTATCTTTGAAATGGCCAACAACCACATGGGTTCAGTGGAGCATGGTCTCACCATGATCAGGGAGTTTGCCGAAGTCGCCGGACCGTTCGCATTCCAGTTTGCCTTTAAATTTCAATTCAGGAATCTGGACACCTTCATCCACCCCGATTATAAAACGCGTCTTGACATG
This sequence comes from uncultured Ignavibacteriaceae bacterium, assembly GCA_964628115.1. Taxonomy (GTDB): domain Bacteria; phylum Zixibacteria; class MSB-5A5; order GN15; family PGXB01; genus JAFGAL01. The sequence goes on from CAZVNK010000285.1 coordinate 466, forward strand.
AAAAATGTCAAACGTTTCACCGAAACGAAATTAACCGGGGGACAATTTCAAGAGCTTAAAGACGCTCTGGTCTCAAATGGATTTATCTCGATCTGCACGCCTTTTGATGAGCCATCGGTTGACCGGATTGAAGAGATGGATTTCGACATCATTAAAATTGCCAGCTGTTCGTTTACGGACTGGCACCTTCTGGAAAGAATCGTGCAAAACGATAAGCCGATCATCGTCTCTACCGCAGGCGCCACCGTTGATGAAATGGACAATGTTGTCAGCTTTTTTGGCAACCGGGAAAAGAAATTTGCCATTATGCACTGTGTCGGTGAATATCCGACACTGATCGACACCCTCAACATGAATCAGATTGATCTGCTCAAAAAGCGCTATCCCGATGTTCCCGTCGGTTATTCAACACATGAGGAGCCGGATAATACGGAATCCGTTCAGATCGCCATCGCGAAAGGCGCGAGCATCTTTGAAAAACATGTTGCCGTCGAAACGGAAACATTCAAGAGAAATGGCTATTCGGCGACACCCCATGAGATTGCCCGTTATCTGCAATCCGCCGAGAGGGCTTACCGTATGTGCGGCGTTACTGGCCAAAGATCAAACCCAACGGATAAGGAACTGGCCGACCTCAGACAATTTAAGCGGGGTGTTTTCGCGGCAGGAAAGATTGCCAAAGGTGGAAAAATCGATCAGAAAAATACTTTTTATGCCTTTCCCAGCACGGATGGTCAGCTGTTGGCCAACGATATGTCCAAATATACCGAATACATAGCCGAGAGAAACATTAAAAAAAACTCCTTCGTTGAAACCGCCAGTGTAATGACCGTTGATAAAAGAGAACGAGTCTATTCCATCGTGCAGCGCGTTAAAAAAATATTGTCCGACGGGAATGTCGTTGTTCCGGGCATGGCCACACTGGAAATATCGCACCATTACGGCCTCGATCGATTCGATGAAGTCGGCTGTACCATCATCAACGTGATCAACAGAGAATATTGCAAGAAGCTGATTGTTTTATTCCCCGGTCAACAACACCCGGAACAGTATCACAACGTCAAGGAAGAAACATTCGTGGTTCTTCATGGGGATGTTCAGTTGACCCTCGACGACGTTCCCAAAAAATGCAAAAGCGGCGATGTTGCCACGGTGACCCGCGGCACACGGCATATCTTTGCGAGCGATCACGGAGCGGTCATTGAGGAGATATCCTCGACACACTTTAAGGACGACTCTTATTATACCGATGAGGCCATCCTTCAGAACAGGGACCGGAAAACGATTATTTCTTATTGGCTGGAATAGTATGACCATTATCAGGATAAGATTGATACCATGAAAACCATCGTGTGGGATATTGACGACGTATTGAACAATGTAACAAGAATGTGGCTGGAGTGCAGCTGGTTACCGGCTCATCCCGACTGTACAGTAAAATATGAAGATTTGACGGAAAACCCGCCTCATAAACTGCTGGAGGTAACGAGGGAAGAATATCTCTCGTCTCTCGATGAATTCCGGATATCCCTGGCGGCCAAGACGATGATTCCCGATGCCCTACTCATCGAATGGTTCAGAAACAATGGCCTTCGTTTCCGGCACATCGCCCTGACGGCCAGACCGAGAGAAACGGTATCCCCCGCTATCGAATGGGTGCTGCGCTATTTCGGGCAATGGCTTCAGACATTCAGCTTTGTTCCCGCGAAGAGACCCGGCGAACCTCCGGGTAACCCGGATCGGGATAAAGCCGATTTTCTGTCCTGGCTCGGCAAGGCCGATTATTTCATCGACGACTCTATGGACAATGTCACGGCAGCGGGAAATATGGGGATCTCGGCGTTTCTAACGGCCCAGCCCTGGAACAGCAGCAGGCTGACACTCATGGATATCCTCGAGTTCATTATGAAAGAAAACAACCCTGCGCAGGAGAAGGCCGGCGTATGAAATTATCAGACTATGTGATGAAATGTATCACCGATGCCGGTGTGAAACACGTCTTCATGCTTTCGGGGGGCGGCGCCATGCATCTGGTCGATTCCGTGGGAAGAAATCAGCAGCTGCACTATATCTGCAATCTGCACGAGCAGGCCTGCGCGATTGCCGCCGATGCCTACAGCCAATATACAAATCATCTGGGTGTTGCGCTGGTCACAACCGGTCCCGGCGGCACCAACGCTATTTCCGGCGTTGCCGGTGCCTGGCTCGATTCGACGCCGGTACTCTTTATTTCAGGGCAGGTAAAGCGCGCCGACATGGTCGGAACTCGCGGTACAAGGCAGATGGGATTTCAGGAAATCAATATTGTTGAACTGGTTTCTTCCATCACAAAATACGCGGTCACCATTACAGACCCTGCAACTGTACGTTACCACCTGGAAAAAGCTTTGTGGCTGGCAAAACATGGCCGACCCGGCCCGGTCTGGATCGACATACCGCTAGATGTTCAGGCCGCCACCATCGATGAAAACAACCTCACCGGATTTACGCCCGACATATCCGATGGGTATCCCTCTGCAAGCGAAGAGGATCTGCCGGAGAAAGTCCGGCAGGCGATTGAACTGCTCAACCAGGCCCAAAGGCCGGTGATCCTTGCCGGCAATGGCATCCGGCTATCAGGCGCTCTGGATGATTTCCTGTCCCTGATCGAAAAGCTTGGCATTCCCGTTCTGACAACCTGGAAGGCGCTGGACTTTCTTCCCGAAAATTCACCGTTATTCGCGGGCAGACCGGGAGCAGTGGGACAGCGCGGCGCTAATTTCACACAGCAAAATGCCGACTGGCTGCTGATTCTCGGCGCGCGCATGGATTTGGGACAGACGGCATATTCTCATGAAAATTTCGCGCGGGCCGCCCGCAAGATCATGGTGGATATTGATTCTGCCGAAATTCAAAAGCTGAAAATGAAAATCGATATTCCCGTGCACGCCGACGCGGGGAAATTCATCCGGGAATTTGTAAGCCAGCTAAACCAGGTTACTAAAAAAACACATCCGGAATGGCTGGCGACTTGTAAGGCGTGGCAGGCCCGATATCCTGTCATTTCGCCCGAATACTGGCGTGAGAAAAAATTTGTGAACGATTATGTACTTATTGATGTGCTGTCCGATGAGCTGACCCGAAATGATCTTTTCATCCCCGGTAGTTCCGGGGCATGCAGTGAGCGCACCATGCAGGCCATGCGCGCCAAGGCGGGCATGCGAGTGTTCAACAGCGAAGGGCTTGGTTCCATGGGATTCGGCGTTCCGGGCGCCATCGGCGGTTGTATCGCGAGCGGTAACAAACGCACGATCTGCATCGATGGCGACGGCGGTTTTGTCATGAACATTCAAGAACTGGAAATTGTCCGGCGGCTTAATCTCCCCATCAAGTTTTTCGTTCTGAACAACGGCGGTTACGTTTCGATCCAGAACACCCAGAAAAATTATTTTAACGGTAACTATGTTGCCAGTTCCCCCACCAGTGGTCTGACACTGCCGGATATAACGTCCGTAGCCAAGGCTTTCGGTATCCCAACTACCAGACCGAAAAATCACACGCATATTCGCGAGAAGATTCACGACATCTTGCAGAAAGAGGGACCGATGATTTGCGAGGTGATGGTTTCTCCAGACCAGGTGACAGCACCGCGGGTTTCTTCCTGTCAACTCAAAGACGGGTCGATGGAATCTCTGCCCATGGAAGACCTCTGGCCTTTTCTGGATAGGGAAGAATTCCGAAATAATATGACCATTGGTGTACTCAACACAGATCAAGAGGCATAAAAAGTTATTTAGGAGGCACTATGGGACTCAGTCCGCGAGAACTTAAAAACAGAGAGAGGCT
>CAZVNK010000286.1:0-1310 GCA_964628115.1 uncultured Ignavibacteriaceae bacterium
GTATCCAGTGCGGTTTTAATCTCGGCCTCCTGTTCGGCGGGAGTCATGGTTGCTAAAATCGGATGGGTATTGCTGTGTGGAGCGATAAGAATTTCCCCACCGGCGGCAAGTTCCCGAATCTGATCGACGGTTAATAATCGAAATCCATCATTAAAATCTTCATCCGGTGTCGGGCAGTGCTGAACAAGATATTCGATCAACCGTCGGCGACTTTCGTGCGGTCGTCCTTTTGCCTCGGCCGCCACCGCAAACGCCGCTTGTGCGCGGGATTCGGGGCTTTTGCCGTCAAAATCAATCCGTTTCATATCGAACACGGTCAGGTCAATGCTCTCCGCGGTGGTATTGACAAATAATCGATATATAAGATCGGTCCACATGACATGTCCGGCGTCAGACAGTGCCGGCAGGACAAAACATACCGCCGTAAAATCATATTCCCGCAGTACCGGCCGCGCCACGGTATACACCGTCTCCAATCCGTCATCGAATGTCAACACCACCGGCGGTTTCGAATACGTGGTATCGTCGGACGTCTCTTTCGTTAACGATTCCGGAGAAATCACCCGGTACTGTTTTTGGAGATACGCCATCTGTTCGCGGAAACGATCGGGATCGACATGAGTCCAGTAGAAAGTCGGCAAAGACCCGGTTGCCAGGCCGTGGTACATCAAAACCCTTGTTTTGTCTCCGGTACGATTACGGAACCACCAATTGATACCCAGCAAATCGGCCAGGATAAACATGACATGTAATATCGTCTGTTTCATCAGGTTGCCCGCAGTATTTCCTGATAGAAATCCTGCGTTCTTTTCACCATTTGGTCGACGTCGAATTTCTCATGTGCCAGCTCCTGTGCGCGACGGCCGCATCGCTCCCGCACTTGGGGTACATCCAGCAGATGGTCGATACGCTCGGCCATTTTCGCCTCGTCGCCGTCGGGCAGAACAAACCCGGTTTCCTCGTCGATAACGACTTCGCTGTTGCCGCCGACGTTGAACGCCACGGTGGGCAGACCGGCCAGGGCGTATTCGATCAGCACATTGGACAATCCCTCGGATTGAGAAGTCAGCACGCCGACATCGAATAACTGCAGGAGATTATAGACGCCTTTGACGGTATGAAAGAAGTGAATGCGGTCGGCCACGTTCGATTCGGCGACCATGCTTTTTAAATTCTTCTCTTCTTCGCCAAAACCGATAAACATAAAATGCGCATCCGTGTGACGAAGTAAACCCGCGATACGCACCAAACGATCGTACCGTTTCACCCGTCGCAAATTGCCGACCATCCCCACCACCGGGGCCGATTCC
>CAZVNK010000286.1:1333-4280 GCA_964628115.1 uncultured Ignavibacteriaceae bacterium
AACCATTTTCTTGATGATATTCGCATTGACCAGACAGTACCTCGCGAAACGCCCCAGCGTTCGCATCACGAACATCTTTTTAGGGGTATGCCACCAGCCCATATCGCGACGACAGGCAACGATATTCCTGATCCCGGCCAGCCTGCCCGCCATAACACCGACGGCGCGACTGTCCATGAAATAGACCTGTACTATTTTCACGTCGTTCTGTTTAAGATGCCGCCTCATTTTCAATATCGCCCGTAATGCCGCGAGAGAAAACAGCGACTCGACGTTCAGATATTCCACTTCGCAATCGATTTCAATCGACATGTCCGGTTCTTTGGGGCGCAGATTGAATACGTACGGTGTGAATTTTGCACGGTCCATATTGTCGATCAGGATGGCAAGCTGGTTTTCCGTTCCGCCACCACGATAAAAATGATCTATGACATAAACAATCGGTATGGGTTTGTTTTCCGGCATCGACCCCTTAATCCTCCATGGACAATTTATTCATATATTTTTCTTCCAGACAATTGCGATATATTTCACGAAGCATATCACCCTGTTTGTCGTAATTATATCGATCTCGCACCAGTTCATTTCACCGCTCACCGTATTCGATCATGCATTCAGGATTTTCCAGCGCGTAGCGAATCTGGTCGCCCAGAACGTTGGGGTTGTCCGGCGGCGACAGCAAACCGCTTTGCCGATGTTCAATCATCTCCGGCACTCCCCCCACGGCGGTACTCAGCGCGCCCAGTTTTTGCGACCAGGCTTCGAGCAGAATGTTCGGCATCCCCTCGGATCGGGAGGGTAATATCAGCCAGTCACTGTCGTGCAAAATCGGCAATATCGCATCGACAAAACCGCAGAATTCGATACAGCTCGTAATCTTCAACTCCTCGGCCATCCGCTTCAGACGGTCATCTTCCGGGCCGTGCCCATAGATGAATATTTTAAACGGCGGAACCGTTTCATGAATATTGGCAACCGCCCGCAGAAGCACGTCGTATCCTTTTTCATAACTGAGTCGTCCCGCCGCCACGATACGCACCGGACGATTATCGGGAATTTCCCGCCGGAAATCAGCCGCCACCAGCTTGGCGCTTTCGATGGCATTGGGCACGACCCGAATATGTGCAGACGGCACCCCCAGTTCCTGCAAGAATTTTCCGGATCGCTCCGAAACGGTTAGAACCAGTGGAATACGCCGAAGCAGATGTTTATTGATCAAGTTGTACAGCCTGACTTTGCGGTCTTCGGTAGTCACCCCGCGAAAGTGAGCAACCTGCCGGACGTTGCTGTGTTTAAGCGCCCGCAAGCCGAAAAAATTGGCTTTATAATCATGGCACACCACGATATCAGCGTTGCGTTCTTCGACGATCTTGCGCAACTGCCCGACGACTCGCAAGTCACCGGCAAATGCTTCATGCAATTCGGCGGTGTCGATTCCGTTTTGGCGGGCCGTTTTCAGAAAATCGTTATGCACCCCACCCCGAATAAACGACACACAGGTGAATACGTGATCTTTCATACCCGTACACTGCCCGATGATGGCCCGTTCCGGCCCACCGAAAAACTCGGAACTGCGAAGATGAATGATACTCGTTTTACTCATGATGCCTTCCGCTCCGTTCTGGTCCAGCCGATTCCCTTGCGTTTCAAAAACGCTTTCACCTGTACGCAAAACAGCCAGATCCCGAATACCGGTATATGCAACATGGCGCGTCCCGCCGCTTTTTTATCTTTCACCAGAAAAACGCCAAACAAAATATATGCCATTAACGACAAAATAATAATGATCGGCCAGATCAAAAAGGCGATTTTCAACTCAGCGGAACAGAAAAACGACAGCACCAGCGGAATCAATGAAATGGAAATCAACGTCGGGCGACTGAGAATGACAAGCGATCACGCTAGTTCCAGCAATTCGAATCGTCCCTTAACCAGCCCCGTCCCGATCAATCCCGGCAGTTTGCCGAGAATCAGGCTGAATGTTCCCGACGCCCATCGTTCTTTTTGCGTGTAAGATTGTTCGTATGTCGACGTTGCCGCGGATCGCACGAAAGTCTCCCTCGTGAAGTCTATCTTGACACCGTCCTTGAGCAGGTTGACCGCGTAGTCGACGTCCTCGGTAACCGAGTGGGAATCCCAGGGGTGCGCCTTGAGGACGTCGGCACGAATCGCCATGCCGGTTCCCCGCAAAAGAATGCCGAGACGCAGAACCGCCCGACCGCGATAAAACAGCACGTTCTCGACCATATTGGCCATTTCCTGCAAACGCGCCAACGGCGTGTCTTTCTCGATGATAAACTCATTCGACACCTGCACCGCGCCGTAATCCGACGCCAGCGATTTTGCCGAGGCTTTCAGCATGTTCGATGCGACAATCGTATCAGCGTCGATAATCACCACGCCGTCGAATTCATCGAGATCGTACTGCGCAATACCGTGCGCCAATGCATACCCCTTGCCTCGATTCGATTCGTCATGGCGTTCGATCACCGTCGCGCCGTGTTCAAGTGCAACGGCGGCGGTGTTGTCCGTGCAATTGTCGGCGATTACCGCCACTTCCAGATCCCCCACTCGTTCCAGATTCGCGACGCTATCCAGCGTGCGGCCGATTCCGTCGGCTTCGTTATGGGCCGGGATCAACACCAGGAAGCGAAAATCCGAAGGACAGTCTTTCGGTTTGCGTCGCCCCAGCAGTCCGAATATTCCAATAAAATACAAATGCGCCACTGCCGACGACAGCGCAATTAGAAGCAACACCGTTATCCAGTCGATGATATTCACGATCAATTATCCCTGCGATCTTTTTGATTTTTGCATTGCGTTCGATATCGTTCGATGATATCTCCCGCGAGATCGGCGACCGGTATTTCTTTTTCGAATAACTGCCGCCAGACGAATAAATTCAACATGTTCCACAACAGCATGGCATTGCAATAATCGCCGTCCT
>CAZVNK010000287.1:0-2931 GCA_964628115.1 uncultured Ignavibacteriaceae bacterium
AAATAAACACTAAAAACATCGCCAGTCCGGAAAAGGTAAAAATCCGGTTTTTGAAAATGTCCAGTCCGATCAGGCGCGTTTTGGGATTGTTTTCGAACACGAGAAACAACGCCAGAAAAAGCCCGGCGACTGCCAGCACGACCAGCGCCTGCGAAAGAGTCAGCATGTTGCGACTGTAGAACAATGCCCCCATCATCATCAGGATCAATCCCATAGTCAGACTTCCCGAACCCGGCAGGCTGATTTTGCGGTCGGGATTGGTAACCGGGAAATCCTTGAAATATTTGACGGTAAAATACGCGCCCAGAATGCCGATCGGGACATTGACGAAAAATATCCAGCGCCAGCCCAACAGGGTAATAATATAGCCGCCCAAAGGCGGCCCCAGCATCAGCCCGGTCGAGACCACCATGCCGATCACGCTGAGACCTCTTCCCCGCTCATTATCCGGGAAACATCGGGTGATCAGCGCCGGGCCGACCGATATCATCAACGCCGCACCGATACCCTGAAGCACGCGCGCTCCGATCAGGAAATGAATTCCCGGCGAAAAACCGCATAGTGCCGATCCGAGGACAAATATCAAATACCCCCAAACATAGGAAAACTGAAATCCCTTTTTCTCGCCGAGTGCGCCGAACACCATCAATAATGAGATGATGACGATGGAATACGACAGCACCACCCATCCGACCATTTCGATACTGGCGCCCAATTCCCGTCCCACGGTGGGAAGGGATACATTCACGATCGACGAATCCAGCGTCCCCAGAAAAGTCCCCACGCCGGTGATCAGTAACGATTGCTTTTTATAGGTATTGGGATTAATCGTGTCCAAAGCGCACCGATTGACTTTCTGGTTGTATATAAAAACTGTTTGACAACATAAGTTGTAATCATAATCTTTAACCCCATAAGAGTCAATGGATTAATTTTATTTAAACGCATGGGTTGCTGATGCGTCTTTATTTTGGTAAATGAAAGACCGGATCTGAATGAAAACCGAATTACAGGATCTGGTGGAGCGTTTTATCGGCGGAGATCATCAGGCCTTCGCGGAACTCGTCAGGAGGTATAAGAAAAGAATATATGCGATCGCATTCCGGATGTTGGGTAACCATTTGGATGCTGACGAAGTAACTCAGGAAGCATTTGTCAGAATCTATACCAAGCGTAAGGATATCAAGTCGGCGAGCTTCTTTTCCAGCCTGTTGTTACGAATCGCGACCAATTACGCAATCGATTTGATACGGAAGAAACAGAAGCGATTCGTGTCGATTGACAGCGAGACCGGGGCGACCGAGGCCGTTCAACTTGAGATGTCCGAATCGCAGATAAGCCCGGAGCGGTTGCTGGAAAACGCGGAAGTCATGGATGAAATTCGACGGGCCATTCAGAAACTTCCGCCCCGCCAGCGCGCCGCGATTGTGTTGCACGACGTCGAGGGATACACGAAAACCGAAGTGGCCGCGATTATGGGATGTCCGCAGGCCACGGTGCGATCGAATTTACATATAGCCCGATCGAAATTGAAGAAATGGCTTAGCAAGATTATATAACTCGGGAGCTAACGATGCCCTACCACCACATCAAGCTCTTCTGCGATGATTATTTTGCCGGCACGATTTCAGAAACGGACAAAGCCCGTTTCGAGGAGATTCTCGCCGAAGATGAAGATAGTCGGAAATTCGTTGAAGAGGAAAAACGCCTCCGCGAGGTTTTAACCCGCGACGAGTATCCCGATCCCGGTGAACATTACTGGGACAGTCTGGAAAAGTCCATCCTCGAACGGACCGGACAAATATCGTCTGATAATTCGCGCGAACAAACCGCCAAGATCGAAACCATAGAAAAACACCCCTGGCGACCGTTTCTGGCTCTCGCGGCTTCGGTAGTCATGTTCGCCGCATCTATTGCCGTAACCGAGAACGCCGAACCGCCGTTGCTATATGCCGACATTGCCACCACCCCGACGATCGTGGTGACTCCCGATAATCGCGAAACCCTGATACAAAGCGTCTACGGAACCGTTTCGATGGAATTGAATCTCCTGAGCGCCATGGTCTGTTCCCCTCCCGGAGTGCTGACGGAACGTCTGACCGCAAAATTCATCAGTAGCGGACTCGAATAAGGATCGGATCGGCATGAAAAACGAATCCCTCGCATGTGTTTTCTCCGCCATCCTGATCATCCTGCTGATCGGGGGGTGTCTTCCCGAAACCGGGCCGGTTCAATTGGCGTTAAAATTCTCCGACGGGCAGAATCTAACCTGGTCGATTCACACCAAGGCGCTGATTCGGGAATTTGAAAACGACAGTCTGATCGCGTTTACCGAATCCTCGGAACGTTCGTTCGCCACCGAAGAGGTTCTGGCGATTCTCGATGATTCCTCGGCGCGCATTCGCAGGACCAATTATTATCCGTCGCCGGGCGACGACAAGCCGCTGTATCTTGCAGACAGCAATACCGTGTCATGGTCGGCGGAATACGTTCAGGCCACCGGCGGTCAAATCAGGGAATTTACGCCGAAAGATACGGTCGATGCCGAAATGCTGGCGTATTATCAGAAAATATACGAACAAGTCGCACCCAATTATCCCGACCGCCCGGTGACCCCGGGATATTCCTGGAGTCAGTCGGTGCGGGTGGCGCTTCCCGACGGGCGGGTTACCACCGCCGCCACCCAATATAAGGTGCGTTCATTCGCCCGGGTGCTTGGCTATGACTGCGCGGTGATCGAATCTCGGGGAACGGTGATACTGCCGTTTGCGGGAGGCGATCGGAAAACGGGCACGTCGATCAGCGGACAATCGCAGAAAGATATTTCCGGTATTACGTATTTTGCCTACAAGGAAGGGTTCATTGTCCGCTATGAAGAGACCTATGACTCCCGGCTCGTGGGCAAAAGGCAGGTCGCCGATGACGACAATC
>CAZVNK010000287.1:2941-4262 GCA_964628115.1 uncultured Ignavibacteriaceae bacterium
ACGTATTCCTATTGGCTGATAGAATCGTCCTCGGATAATTCCATCGCCATAAAATAATTGTGTTCGGCGAAACTTGTTCGCATATTGTTGCGATTGCAACCTGTTAGGAATCGTCGGAATGAGAAAAGAAGCTGGATTGACGGCACTGGTGCTGTCTGTCGTTTTCGGACTTCTGGCCGGATGCGGCAGTCAGGATCAGGTCGTTACGTTGAATTGCAAATTCTCTCCTCATCGCAAGGCGACGTATCGCCACGAAGCGGTCAGAAATATTCGTATCCTGCGCGGTGACAAGCTCAGTCAATCGTTTTCGGACACGACCGTGATGACAATCGAGGAATCCGTAACCGATACTGTCGATATTTCCGGCGCAAAACTCCAAAGCGTCTATTCGTGGGACGAGTATACGCCGATCATAGACGACAGCACCGGCAATCCCACCGGCAAATATCGAACCGACCCGCATCAGGCTGTCTGGCATTACGTTCAAGATAAAAGCGGCAAAATCACGGAGTTCGGCACCGACGATGACATATCGCCGGAGCAGTACGATTATCAAAAGCGACTATTCGAACAGATGGACCCCATGTATCCCGACTATCCGGTGCACGTCGGTGATTCCTGGAGCAACACCGTTAAAATTCTTCTCGGGGTCGATGAAAAAACCGACGCCACCACGACCTATACGGTCAAAGCCTTCGAACGCCGCGCCGGGTATGACTGCGTCGTGATCGACTATGAGGGAACGATAATCGTGCCTCGCGCCACGATCGCACCCGACGGCACTCATCACACTATCAGCATCGAACATATTAAACGTCACGGAACCTGTTGTTTCGCTTATCGCGAAGGGTTTGTCATCCGCCAAACCGAAGGATTTGATCTGGTCGGCGATGGCACGGAATATTCCGAAGGACAAACCGAGACCATCACCCGCCTTGTCGACGGATCATATACCACCCGGCTGATCGACGTCGAGATGTAACCGCGCCGCATAAGCATTTATACGGCGGCTTACATGGCCGCCTTTTTTGTTGGCCCGGAGGCTTTTTTCTCGTAAATTCAGCCTATGTTCAACCGTGCCGTCATTCTGATTCTCGATGCCTGCGGAGTCGGCGCATTACCCGATGCCGCCGAGTACGGCGATACCGGAGCCGCGACCATCCCCCACGTGGCCCGCGATCTTGGCGGACTGTCCATGCCGAGCAGTCAAAAGCTGGGATTGGGCAATATCGTCGACATCGAGGGCATCCCACCGACCGATTCATCATCCGCCTGCTACGGCAAAATGGCCGAGCAGTCGCCGGGCAAAGACTCCACGTCC
>CAZVNK010000288.1:0-4233 GCA_964628115.1 uncultured Ignavibacteriaceae bacterium
GACCTCGTCGCCGTTTTCATCGCCGACGGTAATGGTTACGCCCGGAACCGGGATACCGATCGAGCCGACCTTCTCCGCCAGACGTTCCGGCGGAAGCCAGGTAATGCGCGGTGCGGCCTCGGTCTGACCGTACATGATAAATATCTCCTTGCCCGGCAGAGCGTCCATCACGCGACGGATTACCTCCGGCGCCATCCCTCCGCCCGCCTGCGTGACATAGCGAAGATCGGGAAGATTGTCCGCACGGAAATTGGCGTTGTTCAACAGGATCATAAAATTCGAGGGTACTCCCGAAAAACCGGTCGTACGCTTTTCGATCATCGTTTGCAAAATCACCTGCGGGAACGCGAAGCGATTGTCGATCACGCATCGCGCGCCGACCTGCACGTGAGTCAATAAAAGCGAATTGCCGTAAATATAATAAAACGGCAGAATCACCATGATCGAATCGTCATGCGTCAGACGCAAATACTCTACCGTCGCGATCGTGTTCGAAACCAGATTCAGATGTGACAGCATCACGCCTTTCGGCGAGCCGGTGGATCCCGACGTGTAAAATATCGCCGCCGGTTCATGCGGGCAGTCCGGCATGGTGTCATGACATAATCTGTCACCGGGGACAACTCGGTCGATATCCGCGACGATCCCGGTGAAAGTCTCCCGCTCGGCGGTATCGAGAATCTCGGTCAGCGACGCGACCGGAAATCCGACTTTGGCCTTGTCGACGCGTTTATCCGACACCGCGTGAAGCACCGACGAACCGTCACCCAAAAGATCGCGGGCATAGCGCAAATATTTGGTCTGCACCAGCAGTGCGCTTGCGTCGCAATCATCGAGAATATACCGGAACTTGTCCGGTTTGAGCGACGTATCCAGCGGCACCGCGATATACTCCGCTGAGAATACCGCGAAAAGGAATATGACATACTCGATCGAATTCTCGCACAACACCGCCACCCGCGCACCGTCGGGCAAATCAAGACGTTTAAGATACGCGGCAAGTGTCGAGACCGACTCGATCAACTCGCGATAGGTGATTTTCCGCTCGCCGTGTTCGACCGCGACGGCGTCGGGATAATCCGCCGCTCCCCGCCGTAAAAGATCAAAGACTTTCATTGTGCCTTATGGTGCATATCATATATTCGTCGAAACCGCCCCTCGAAAGGGACATGTAGAAACCGCCCCTCGAAAACTCGGGATCTTCGACAGGGGTTTCGACCTACGCTCATTTCGGTGCCCCGCCGCTTGGGGTGAGACGATCCTTTTTCCGACATAACGAGATTGCTTCGTCGCTAACGCTCCTCGCAATGACATCAAGCGAATTTATGTTCGATATCTCCGGTGCATCGAAATCCTGTCTCCGGTATAGTATACATACATATCTGATTATCGGCAAGCGACATAACGGCTTGAATGCACCCCCGGCGACACCGCTTTCCATAGAAAAAAGCCACCGTGCGGATTCGAACCGCAGACCTGCTGATTACGAATCAGCTGCTCTACCAACTGAGCTACGGTGGCTTGATTGCAGACGCAATATATACATCTTTTTTCGGTAATTGTAAACGAATATTTCGTCGTTTGACGGCAATTTGAGAAAATTTCAGGGCCAAAATCGCGGTTTTTATGCATAGTTCGAAAACCGGCATCGAGGCGGTATTTGGTGATCCATTCGGTTGACCGGCAAGCGCTTGCGAGACCGTATTTCCGGCAGTGAAATGGGTTCGTTTTGCATTTTGGTTTTTTTTCGGGGCCTGATCGTCGTCGCTTTCCTGCAATTCACGAATGTAGGAGAAAATCCTGCAGGCGAGAAAATTCTGGTGATGCAGATGCCATTCATAGCGGATGAGTTGACCGATGCCGTGATGTTTGGCGATGAATGCGTCGACCGATCGGTCGGATGTCTGCATCTGATCGCACAGGGTGAGGATGAGGCTGTTTTTGGCGCGGGTAATGCGGTTGGCGCGCCAGACGCAGTTGGCGACTTCAAGGGTAAGCCGTTCCTGGAACGGCTCATCGGGATTCAACCAGTCGCGGATTTTGCGCAGGAGGCGGTTGTACTTGCGTTTGCTTTCTTTTAGATGCGGAGATTCGATGATGATCGCTTTGGCATAGACGCCGTGTTTGACGGCGTTCATCGACGAGATCCGTTTGCCCTCGGGGGTTTTTGGCCCGGTCGATTTTTGGGCGTTGCGCCGGTTGGCGTCGATTTGTTTTTGCGATACAGTCATAGTATTACCTCATGTCTTCTATAAATAGGGGCGGTTCGGCATTTAATAGCGGTTTGGGAGTGAAATTGTGGATTTGGCTTTTATTAGGAAAAACGCAGGGTCACACATTCGACGCGGTCGAATGCAAGACCCTGCGGAACGTAAAACGAAAACATTCAGCGGGTCTGAGGACCCGCCGATCACACGCGGGGGCGTGTTTATTACGCGGGGGCGTTTTAGTACGAGGGCGTGTTTTAGTACTCGAGGAAATGTTTAAGTAGGTCGCGGTTCCGAATGGCGCGGTAGCGTCATGAGAAACCCGACATGAAAATACCCATGACCATCAATGTCGGGTTTTTCGCGCGACAAGTCACGCTCTGAACCCGACCTACCGGCTGATCTTGAATGGGAAGATGAGGCGGAAAATGAAAATGTGGAGGATGAAAAGTAAAAAGATGTCAAAAGCGCAGGGCTTTTGACCTACTCAAAGAGAAAAGATGTCGAAAGTCTACGACATTTCGACCTACATCTACGCCCAAGAAAAGATGTCGAAAGTCGACGACTATAAGATGTCGAAAGCGCCCTTCGAAAACTCAGGGTCTTCGACAGGGGCTTTCGACCTACATCTTAATATGGTTACATTATTCTACAATCACCCTTTATTCGGGGTGGCGATGGCCCAGACGTGCCGTTCGTAGTTCAGGCGGTCGCCGAGATACATCCGCAGTGACGGTTGCGTGTAGCAGAAGCCGTGCTCCAAAAGCACGGATATCGCCTCGCGCGAAATCTCCGGGACACCGATGCTCAGCGCGTGGTTTTGATAGCGACTGACGATGGCTCGAATAAGTGCGCCGAAATCATCGGCGTTTTGCGCGATCACCGGCCCGATACTGCGAAGCTCCCGCTCGCCGGGAAGCACAATCGCGTACGCGTCGATAGTACCGTCGCCCACGACGTACACGTCATCGGCGAATTCCTCGCAGAAACGTCGGATCACGCGTCCGCGCTTGAGTCCGGTCATGCGGTGATCGAATTCGACCACGCGCTCGACCGATGGCGCAGTGACCGTGACGGTGGCGGATTCGTACTCGGCGGGACGTCGAAGAAACCGCAGGGAGAGATATTTATCCTTGAATCCGAGTCGCCGATAGATCGGCACCGCCGGCATCTCCCCGTCGAGTTCGATGTTTTCGATATCGCGGGAGCGGACATAGTAGATCGCGCGTTTCATCAGCTCGGTTCCGATACCGCGTCCCCGGCAGTCACTGCTGACGATCAGGCTGGCGAGAAACGCGTAGTCGCCGTAGGTGATCGACGTGATCATCCCGACCCGGCGTTCGTCCTCGCGGGCGATAAAGCACCCCTCGGGTTCGAATCCGTACAGCCGGTGATAGTCGGCCTCGACATTGCCCCAGCGCTCGATCTCGGACAGTTCGGCGGCGAACGGTATGTCAGTTTTTGTCATGAGTGAAATATCGATCATGATCGTCTCCCGTCGGTCGGATGTGTTACGGTGATAACATAAAATGTTAAACTCGTATCGGAAACAAAAAAAAGCCCGCCGGGTTGCGGCGGGCGTGATTTCGGACAGTGCGGTCTTCCCGGTCATTCGAGAGGCCCGCATTTGTCTTCCCATTCGATGATGGTACAGGGCTGGGCTTCATGCGGCGGCTCGGAGTAAAGCCAGTCGATCAGGTTGCCCTCGCAGTCGCAGTTGATGTCGATGTTGAACGTCGGCAATTCCAATCCGCCGGGAGTGTACAACTCCTGAATAATCGTCAGGATGTCGAGCAGGTTAAAGGCACCGTCCCCGTTGGCATCGCCAGACATCGGCGGATACCCGACGATGATGGTTCCCTCCTGCACTCGAATGCAGTCGGTGTCAAGATACGGGACGGGAAACATCCTGATATCGATGGAATCGTAGGGCGGTTCGTAGACCCGTTCGTAGTTGAGGCAGACTGAATCCTCGCCGTCCGGAGCCCAGGCGGCCAATCTGGCTTTGACTTGGCGCATAAGCGGG
>CAZVNK010000289.1:0-4225 GCA_964628115.1 uncultured Ignavibacteriaceae bacterium
CGACGGCAAGAGCTGGAAGAGACGACGATGACCAGCCATACCTGATTCACTATCAATAAAATCTCCCCGAGACACGGGGCCGTAAATCCCATTATCAGCGGGTTTCCGCTTCGTTTCCGCGCTTGACAATATGGCGTTTGTGCCTATATTATAGAACGGAGCGGGTTGAAAGTGTAGCCCGGCCGCCTTCACGCCTTTACTGCCAGTTGACTGTTGGTTTCATGAAATATGAAAACATTTGCCTCACATGTGTTTTTGAATATCGCCAAACGGGAAGCATGAGGAAAAAGGTTTAACGCGAATTCGGTAACGGATTGATAAGCTAAAGCGAGTAAACCGGTTAACGCAAGCGCATCTGAGAGTGCGTTGTTGGTTATTTCCCGGTCAATTAGATCAAGCCGTGGCATACCGTTTGCGTGAACAGGGGATGGGTAGAAATATTATGCGAGAGAAAATCACCATGAGGCAGATAATGAGGTATTCCGGTCTAATCCTTGGCATTATTATTCTGTGTTTTTCATCGTCGGTTTTCGGTTCCGAAAATTTCGATCAGGAAAGATTTCTCAAACATCAAAATCGCATTGTTCAACCGACGGCGAACATTGCAGGGGATTTCGTTCGTTTTACCAGCCTGAAAAAGCAGGCCGATGCGGGAACGTTGAAAATATCCGAAACGGTCTCCCCGGCGACATTCGATCAGGATTATGCCAGGATCGCGATTCTTGGCGGCGACAAGAGCGTGGTCGTGTGGCAGGACAATCGTGACGGCGCATTCAAAATTTACGCACAAGTATATACCAACCAGGGATGGACCAGCGGCGACAACGTGCTGATGGTCGCTCGTGATGACGGTTATGACGTGATCGAACCGGAAGTGGTTGCGGACGGGAGCGGGGGATTTTATCTGGCCTGGCGGGACGTGCAGTCCGGCAAAATTTATGCGGCGCGCTATGACGCCGATCTCAATGAAATCGTATCACCCTTTGTCGCCAACGGGACCTCCTCCGCGAGTGTCGCGGGGCCGTATGCGATCGATGCTTATTCAAGCGGTTCACTGGTGGTGGTCTGGGAAGATTATGACGGCGGCAATTATATCGGTTTGTGCATGTACAGTTCGACTGGAATGCCGCTTCTCGGCACGGTCACGGTCAATACCGACGGCGGCGCGGCGCGGCACTGGGTGCCGTCGGTCGCCATCGACACTTCCGGCGCCATGATGGTGGTCTGGGAGGATTACCGTCACGGCAACGCCGACGTTTACATGCAGATGGTGCATATCGACGGTTCGCTCGGCGGCGACAATATCGGATTGGTCGAGGCCGCTATGGACGACAGCGCGCAGTACCTTCCTGAGGTCGCGTACTCGCCGCGCGACGGATACGCGGTGGCATGGATTGACCGGCGCGACGGGGTTCGCGACGTGTTCATGCAACGGATCGTTCCCGGAACCGGCCTGGTGGGCGATAACGTGAAAATTTCACCGGATAACAATATTTCACAGGATTGGGATATCAGCATGGCGGTCAATTCCTCCGGCGATCTCAAACTGGTCTGGGCCACGGTTAACAGTCTTGATCTTATTTTCCTGCAGAATTTCACCGCCGATTTCGTTCTGTCGGGAGTGCCGGTACGACTGAACGACGTCGCCGACGGTTCCCGCTGGGGATCGGCGCTGGCGATTCGTTCCGATAATCGTCTGCTGACGGCGTGGACCGATTTGCGCGACGGTCAGCAGGACGTGTACGTGCAGTACATGGGGTCGAGCGGATCATCGCTGTATGCGACCGATATGCTGATCAACGACGACACCGAAGGGGCGCATTCCACGGAACCGGATATCGCGTTACTCGATGCCGGCAACGGCGCGGTGGTGTTTACCGACCGGCGTTTCGACGACGGCGACATATTCCTTCAATTCGCGGAAATCAGCGGCAGTCTGAGCGGGGGCAATATTGCGGTCAATGACGATGAAACCGGCGCCCTTCAAATCGAACCGGCAGTCGCGGCGCTGGCGGACAAAATTATGGTGGTCTGGAACGACAGCCGGGCCATTGGCGGTGTGACCGGACAGCGCGTTTTCGGGCAGTATTTCAGCGGCGACGGAACGCCGTCGGGCGCGAATTTCGCCGTCTCCGACAGTATGGACGTTCTGCCCAAGAGCATGCCCGACGTGGCGCTGGCCTCGGACGGCGTTGCCATGACGGTATGGGCCGGATTTCATGACGGCGACTGGCATATTTTCGGACGGCAGTTTCATGCCAACGGTGTGCCGATGGATGACGCGTATCAAATTTCAATTTCCGGGACGAATTTCGCCAATGGCGCGCCGTCGGTGCACGTCGACGACAACGATTATTTCACGGTGACCTGGTTGGCGGAAAATACCTCCGGCGCGATCAGGGCGCAGGTTGCACGATACAGTAAAGCGGGCCTGTTCCAGAATCGATTCGAATTCGGTGTCAATATTCCCGGCTATACCATGATTGATCTGGCGTCGGCGGTCAATCCCGCCGGTAATGTCTATCTGTTCTCGCAGGAATCCGGCGTGCAAAGTTATCTCAATCTGACCGTTTACGATCCGGCCGGGGCGATCGTGAAAAACGCCTTTTCCATCGCGGATCAATCCGCCGTGTCACCCGATCAGCCCGCGATCTCGGTCGATAACGAGGGCGTGGCGCTGATGACCTGGGTCGATTCGCGCAGTGGTGTCCGGGCGGTGTACTATCAACTGATAGCTGAGAACTTCGGCAAAATCGGGAACAATCAGGCTTTGACGGGAATCACTCCCGAAGTCATGTGTTCTCCGGAAGTGGCCGGTATGAACCGCAACGGTTGGTTTGTCTGGTCCGATCCGAGTCAGGACGGATTCAATATCTATCTCAACCAGATGCAGTATTCGACCACCGACGTGGACGACGACAATCCGGGGCTGTTGCCCGACAATTACCTGTTGCGACAAAATTATCCGAATCCGTTCAATCCGTCGACAACCATCGAGTTTTCGCTTCCGGCGCGAGACCGGGTTGTCATTGCCGTATATGATCTGCTGGGGCGTCGCGTGACCACCGTGGCCGATCAGGTATACTCCGCCGGTGTTCACCGGGTGGAATGGAACGGTCGTGACGATTCCGGCAATGATCTTCCCAGCGGGATGTACGTATACCGGATGCAGACCGCGGAAAAGACATACAGCCGGAAAATGATGATGCTTAAATAAATCGAGGGGGCGCCGTACATTGGAAGGAGGCCGAGATGAGAGGGAAGGCGTTTCTCCGCGTATTTTTCACGTTGATCTTACTCGGCGGCGTCGCTATCGGACAGGTCCCGCTTGATCCGTCGCCGTTCTGGACTTCCACCGAACAAAATCAGTATTCCACCGGCATGGTCTGGCGTGACTGCGACCGCGATGGTTTTCTCGATTTATTCGTTTCCAACGGCAATGATATCGTCATGGCCCCAAACCGGGTGTATTATTCACACAGCGGCAGTCTCGAAGAAACCGCGTCGTGGTTTTCATCGAACACCGAGTACACCGGGCATTGCAGTGTGGGGGATATCGATGACGACGGTTATCCGGATTTCGCCGTGGCCGACTTTATCGGTTACGACGGCTTTTCCACCGGAAACCGGTCACACGTGTACATGAACAACGGCGGCATTCTCAGCACCACCCCGGACTGGACGACCGACGACAGCATCTATACGTTCTCCTGCGCCTTCGGTGATGCCGATGGTGACGGCGATCTCGATCTGGCATTCGCGACCGGTGAGTCTTACAACGGAATTCTACAGAACAATTTGATTTATTATAACGTCGACGGTGTTTTGCAGACGTCGCCGGGATGGCAGAGCGCCGCCGGAACCGCCTCGCTTGACGTTGCCTGGGGCGACGTCGACAACAACGGCTATCTCGACCTGGCTTTCGGACATGGCGACGGGCAGGTGGTGATTCATTACAATTACGGCGGAAGTATCGAAACGACACCGTCGTACACGACAACGGCGGTCGATCTGGCCAATACCATCTTTTTCGGCGATGTCAATGGAGACGGTTGGCTGGATTTGATCGTTGCCTATAATTATCAGATCGGCGGAACCGGGTATTACTGCGTGTATTTCAACGACGGCGCCGGAGTGATCGATCCCATGCACGGTTGGCAATCGGCCACCGAGGGGTACGGCTCGGCGATTTGTTTATACTATTACGACAATGACGGCGATGACG
>CAZVNK010000290.1:0-4225 GCA_964628115.1 uncultured Ignavibacteriaceae bacterium
ATAGATGAACTGAAAATCCTTCTTTCGGCTCCGCTGGCGGAGCCGTATACCGGCCCGGCCATTCTGGTCAATCGCGCATCCGGCGTGTTTTTCCATGAGATTTTCGGCCATCGCATCGAAGGCCATCGACAGAAATCCGAATCCGAAGGGCAGACTTTCGCACGTATGGTGGGCAGGCAAATCTTACCGGAATTCATCAGCGTATACGACGATCCGACACGGGAAGAATTCAACGGCACGTTCCTGCGCGGATTCTATCACTATGATGATGAAGGAGTGCCCGGCCGACGCGTGAGTGTGGTGGAAAACGGTATTCTCAAAAACTTTCTTATGTCCCGCTCGCCAATCAACAATTTCCCGCATTCCAACGGTCATGGTAGAAAAGAACCGGGCGCGTCGGTGGTCGCCCGTCAGGGAAATCTGGTCATTGAATCCGACCGACAATACTCTTTCGATTCCTTGCTGGTCTTGTTGGCCGACGAATGCCGTCGGCAGGACAAACCCTACGGTTTGATTTTCTATGACATTTCCGGTGGATTCACCCAAACCGGTCGTCGGGGGCCGCAGTCATTCAAGGTCTTGCCGCTTTTAGTCTATCGGTATTATGCCGACGGACGACCGATGGAGGCGATTCGCGGAGTCGATATCGTCGGGACGCCTCTGTCAAGTTTCGAGAAAATAATCGCCACCGGCAATGACGACGGCGTTTTCAACGGAACCTGCGGCGCGGAATCCGGCTGGGTGCCGGTTTCGGCGATCTCTCCCAGTATCCTGGTCAGCCAGGTCGAGGTGGAGAAGAAATCCAAAGAACAGGAAAAACCGCCGCTTTTGCCGCCACCCTATGAACCATCCGGCGATAAAACCATCATGGGAGGACTGGAATAATGAAAAAACTCAGAATATCCATGACTCTTGTCGCTATGACGGCAGTTTGTATTTTCGCACTGGTCGCGCCCGCATCGGCCGAACGCAGTGATGCAAACATATTCAAGGCCATGCAGGACGAGCTGGAAAGAAACATGTCCGAACTGGTCATGGCGGACTTGGAACGACCCTATTTTATCGCCTACACCATTGATGATTTCGATGAACTGACCATTGCCGGATCACTCGGCGAATTGACCGAATCCACGAGAGAGCAAACGCGATATATTACGGTCGACGTCCGCGTGGGAGACACGACGCTGGACAACTCGAACTTTGTCAGCGGCTATTACAATCCGCCGCCTGATTTCCAGGCGATAGCGCTCGACAACGACTACGATGCCCTGCGCAACCGAATCTACCTGCTGACCGATCGCGCCTATAAAAACGCGTTGAAAAACCTTTCACGAAAAAAGGCCTATCTGCAAAGCCGTATCATGAAAAATCGCCCGAATGATTTCATCATGCCGACATCGAATGAATTCATCGATAAAACCGAAACGGCCGATTTCGATCGGGAAACTCTGGAAAATGCAATTCGTGCGGCAACCAAGGTGTTTCGCGATTATCCGATGATCATATCGTCCGAGCTGGAATGCAACATCGCCGTTAGCAACCAATACTATGTCAACTCCGGCGACTCGAAGTCCCTGCGTGGTGATCGTGTCTATATATTCAAACTGACGATGAAAGGCAAGACCGCCGAGGGCGAAGACGTGTACGGTTCGGACCGCATCATGGTTAACCGGCAGGATGATATTCCCGACAACGACCGCCTGACCGTCTGGGCAAAAGCAAACGCCGATCGTATGAACGCCATGATTGCGGCGGAGACGATCGATGAATACGCCGGCCCGGTAATCCTGACCGATGATGCCGCCGGTGAGTTTTTCCGGCAGTTGTTCGTCAAAAACGTTGCCAATAATCCGTCGCCGTTGTTCGAAATCGATCAGGTGGCGGAACGCTATCCCGCCCCGGAATTCGGCAACAAGGTCAAACGTCGGGTACTTCCGGCGTTTTTCGACGTTTACGATGATCCGACCATGACCGCATTCGGAAAGACTCCCCTGATGGGTTTCTATGAAGTCGACGACGCCGGAGCCAAACCGCAGAGTGTTCAACTGGTGGAACAGGGAAAGCTGATGAATCTACTTATCGGAGAATCGCCGACCAAGAAAATCAAGATTCCCAACGGTCATGCCCGTGGAGCCGTCAGCAAACAACTCGGCGCAAGACCAGGCAATATGGTTTTCGAATCGTCCGACAAGACAACACTCGACCAGTTAAAACAGGCCATGCTGGAATTATGCCAGGACATCGACCTCGAGTACGGCCTTGTGATACGTAAACTGGATGATCTCAACGCCTCCCGTCAACGGCAACAGATGTATTTCTACGGTGGTTCCGGCGGCAATAAAAGCGCCCTGACACCGCCGCTTGAGGTCTATAAAGTGTATGCCGACGGACGTGAAGTCCCGGTGCGCAATCTGGAATTCAGCAATGTTACGGTACGCATATTGAGAGACATTCTGCAAACCGGCGATCAACAATATGTATATAATTATCTGCTCGGTGACGACTATGAAATGCCGGCATCAATCGTATGCCCGGCGGTGTTGATCGAGGAGATGGAATTGAAGAAAAGCGAAGCCAGGGTCATGAAACCGCCGATTCTGCCTTCGCCTCTTGCCGATAAATAATAAACGGCATAGTCAATATTACAGGGCGGGTAACACATCCCGCCCTTTTTTATTGTATTTCGGGAAGAATGATACGTGGACGAACCACGCCGGCGCGAAGCTGGGTGGATGCATCGAGCGCCACGGCCCGCCCCTGATGCGCCGCCAGGATTTGCATGACATCCGGATTCATCGACACCGCGCCGAATCCCTCTGTCAATACCACCGCGAAATCGGGACGGACTTCCTGAAAATCCTTCAGATGCATCGAACCGGCAATCAAACCGATAACACCGGCATCCCGACAAGACTCAAGATCGGTGCGCGTTACCGTGTCCGTAAACACGATTCCGTCATGTGCCTGAACCGATGAGTGCAATAATCCGTACAACTGCCCGCCGTTTCCCCAGGCGCCCTTGATAACCGTCCCGCTATTTCCGATCAAACACCCTCGATCGGTAAGTCGTGTTACTCGTCCCGGTAACCAGGCAGTCAATGACAGCTCTTCCAGAAGAGGTTCAAGAATAATAATGCCATGTTCAAGATTGATATCCTTGATCGTCCCACGCATCGGGGAACGACAGACTTTCCCATGCCTTGACGCAAGATGCCCCGCCAAAATCCACCATTTTTCGACCTCATCCCCCCCCCGGCATTTCAAATAGGCCGTGATGTTTTTCGGTTCGACATCGAGAATATGGGCGACGTCGACGCTTTCCAGTTTCATACTATGTTCTTCTTTCTCCCGAACCAGAACGACTCCGTTGGGAAGAATTCTTTCGACGACGCCATCCACTTGAGAACGAAACCGCTTTATTTCCAGCAATCTGGTCGTCCGTTGCGCGATAACTTCCCCGGTCTTGATGGTATCACCGATTTTCTTACTAAACACCCGCTGTAAATCCCCGGGAGGAATACCCAGCGATTCGGTAACATGCAAAAAGAACGGACGCAAAAACGACCGGAGGCTTCTGGCGACAATCGTATCGGACGTCACGGTTTCGTCCTTCGTCACCAGGACGTCACCCGGTACCGCCAGTTCTCGCGGTTCGATGATATCACCGGTCGTGATACGCGGTTCGGATTCCAAATGTCGGCGCGTTACCGTGGGCTGATAATCGGCGGCAAAACCGAATACCGCCGGGATTTCGGTCGGGCGACCGCGCGCATCCAGTATGATATGCGACCCCGCCGGAATCGGGATATGCTTGTTTTTCAGTTTTAGTTTTTTGGTTTTTATCGTCAACTCGGCGGATTCATCGGATTCCAAACGTACCGTCCTGATGTCACCGTATTGCAAATCTTCCTCCAGTTTCCGGCCGTGATTGGTTTGGCCGGTCATCATCATCACCGTCCGTCCCGGTTTGGCGGTTTTCTCCGGGGCAATGACCGTCCCCAACCGCACCAATCCCAACCGGTAAAACAAATCCAGCGCCAGTTTTTCATCGACCTGACTGAGCACCCCCAGGTGAGGAAACATGAACACGCTGTCGACCGCGAGGTCGATGCGTTGGGCCGGCTCCAGGGCGTTGAGCAGGATCTTCGCCGCGATCTCACGCGGCGAATGCGACAATCGCCCGCCGCTCCCGATGATCAGATCGTACCCGTCAAGATCGAAAGAT
>CAZVNK010000291.1:0-2404 GCA_964628115.1 uncultured Ignavibacteriaceae bacterium
CCGACCAGCGCCCGGCGGCGATGTCGCTTTCGCCGATCCGGAAACGTGGCAGGTGATCAGGGAAGTCGGGGTGCCCATGTACGACGAGTATATCGCGGCATGGTATTGCGACGGATTCGGCGACGGTCAGTACAGCCTGCGCTGGGTGGTGTACGACGACAACGGAATAGTGCAGGCCGACACGTCCGTGGTGTTCGTGCAATCGGTATTTTCGACGGGGCAGTCGTGGAAGGTACAATTGAATCGGCGAACGGCGGTGGTGACGACCTATGGCGATTTCGACGGAGACGGCGCCGATGAGATTCTGGTCGGGACTAAATCCGGCATTCTGGCGTTCAATGCCGACGGTACCGAGAAAACCGACGGCCTGCCGGAATATCCCGACAACAGCTTCATGGTTCCGATGGCGGTGGGACGGATCAATGATGATGACGTCGATGATCTGGTCGCATTGGGATACGATCCGTTGACGCTTTACGGTTTTCCCGGAAACGGCGATCCGTTTTCCTATGAACTGGACGCTGACGTGCAGGCCGGCGAGGGTTTTCTCGCGGAGTACACCGTTTCCAAGGTGTTTCTCAAAGATATCAACGGCGACGGACTGGATGAAATTCATGTCTTTTTATATAGCGGAGTATATTCGCGGGCGTACCTGTTTACATCGGACGGGTATTTGATTACGGAGATGGATAGGCTTTTGGACTATCTTCCGGTCGACCTGACCGGTAACAACTGGGATGAATTGTACGTATACAGTGCATTCGACGGTGCACTCAAGGCGCTCGATTACAGCGGCCGGGTGATCGATAGCGTGTTGATCCCGCAGGACGATGGAGCTTTCACCATGCAGGGTATGTCGGGACAGGATATCGACGGCGACGGTGTCTGCGAACTACTGCTACACGGCAATTATCCCAAAACCGGTTTTTGGATGTACGCTTTCGAATCCGACGGCAAACTGCGTTCGGTTCCCGGCTGGCCGCGCAATCTTGATATGGACGCCTACCTGGTGCCGACCTCGCCGATTTTCGGCGATTTCGACGGCGATCGGGAGTTGGAGTACTTTACCACGTATTATGATTTCAGTGAAAGTTACGTGCTGGCATGGGAAGCCGATGGAACGCCGATACTCTCCGACAATGCCGACGGGCGTTTTGCGCGTTTGCCGAATCCGTCGATTCTCAGTATTTTGCTTCTGGCCGATATGGACAACGACCGGATTCCCGATATTGTCGCCAGCGCCAACAACGATGTTTTCGCGCTGTTTCGTGTTCAGCGTCCCTATGCCTGGAATTACCATGCCGAGATTATCGACGGATTTCCCTTTGTCGCATCGCAGGGATCGGCCAGCAGTTATCGCTACACGCCGACAATCGGTGATATCAATCGTGACGGCTGGGTTGATATGATCATGACCACGCCCGACAGCAACCTGATTTTTGTCAATTTTCCCGGAAACGCTTTCGATTCCGCCGCCTCACCGGCCACGTCGTGGCGGTACAATCGCCGACTGAACAATATCGGCCCGTCGATGGCGACCGACACGCCGACCGGAATCTCCGATGAAACCGATAACCTGCCGATCGTTCCGACGCTTATGTCGAACCGGCCGAATCCGTTCAATCCCGCGACCGAAATCGCGTTTTCATTGCCGGCGCGGGCGCATGTCAGGCTGACGGTATACAATATCCTGGGCCAACGGGTTCGGACCCTGATGGATGAAACGAAAACGCCCGGATTGCACCGTGTCGTCTGGGACGGTACCGACGATGCCGGCCAGGCGGCGGCATCGGGAATATACCTGTACCGTATGACGACCGATGATTTTGTCGACGTGAAAAAAATGCTGTTGTTGAAATAAGATGATACATGATAAAGAACATACGATTCACGATTGGCTGATGCGAATCGGCATGATACTCGTTTTGCTGTCGGTTGCCGCGACGAGCTGGGCCGCACCGCCGCCGGATCACACCGCGCGATCGCTGGCGTTGAACAGTGATGCGAACGATCTGCAAACTTATATCGACGTCAACAACGTTCTCTGTTTCGTCACCAATACGGGATCACTGGCAATGGATCAGTCGGGATTGTTCGACCGTCCCAACGGATGGTATTATCCTTTTACGGGCGACACTTCGGATATTCGATCCGGCGAGGAGGATCGCACCCTGATGTACGCATCGGGTCTGGTGCTGGCGGGCAAAGTCGATGGGGAGATCAGAACGGCGGTGGCAGTCTATGACAACACCGAATTCGTTCCCGGGCCGTTGACGGACGACCCGGCAACGCCCGAACCGGCCTTTTTCCGTGTTTTCAAACTGGATCATCACTCCGGCCCGGGTGATGAGGACTATGACGACTGGCCATCGGAGTACGGCGCGCCGGTGGACACGGAGGGATT
>CAZVNK010000291.1:2414-4223 GCA_964628115.1 uncultured Ignavibacteriaceae bacterium
TCGTCCGCGAACTCGCTCTCCGCTTCCTCTTCACGGCGATCGGATACTCTGGACGGTGTTTAACGATGCCGATCCGATGGTACACACCAATTACTATGGCGGCGGAACCGAACCACTCGGGGTCGAGGTGCAATTGACCGCCTGGGGATGGGAAGATAAGAACGAAATATACCTGCAGTACGAATTATATAATCGCGGAATCAACACGATTGACAGCCTGTACTTGTCATTCTGGGCCGATCCCGATTTGGGCGGTCCCAACGATGATCTGGTCGGATGCGACACCCTGCACGATCTGTTCTTCGCGTACAACGGCGATGATGACGACGCGTACTACGATGATCTTACACCGGCCTGGGGCGGAAAACTGATTTCCGGGCCGGTTGTCGTTTCACCGGGGGATACCGCGACTTTCGGCGGCCAAGTACTTCCCGATTACGCCAATCTCGGCATGACCGCGTTCACGAGGTATATCAACGGCAGTGAACCGGATACCCCGGAGGATTTATTCCGATACGTTCAGGGGTGGGACGCCGAACACGATTGTCCGTATCTCGACCCCGCCTCGGACGACACCATCCGGTACTATGCGCCCGGCGACGCGGTCGCCAGAACCGGCTGGGTCGACCGGGAAAATTGGGATCAGCGCATACTGGTCAGTTGCGGGCCGCTGACGTTTCTTCCCGGGGACAGTCAGCAGGTGGTGATCAAACTCGGATCGTACGCCGAGACCGACCGCATGTTCTCGCTGTCGGTTTTGCGGCATCTGCTCGATGAGTCGATACCCATCGACTCCACGCCGGATACGGTGAAATATGTCCCGGTCGATTCGGCGCGCGTGGTTGTCACCGATTTCGGGTTGAATCGCGTCTATTTCGATCCGGTGAAAGAGCAATGGCTGGCCGGAATTACCTGGGGCGGACATTATTTCAACGGCGGGATAGATTATGCTTCGGAATTTCTGGGAAGCCTGTATGATCCGGTCGAAAACGCCAATGCCTTTTGTGCGGTGGAAATCCGCTTTTCACACGTTAACATACAGAAAGCATATCGTTACGTGCGCGATGAAACCGCCGCGTACGATTACGGCGGATATTACGACGTGCCGTTCACGGTATGGGATGTCAGCCGGGGACGGCAATTGAACGCCGCATTCGTGGAACGGCTCGGCTCCAACGTGGTCGATTCCACCTGGGGCCCGGATACTCAGGTCCATCTCGGTGGCTACGAATTTCTACTGGTGTTCGATAGTGATTACAGCGGCGACGATTCGACCGATGCTGAATTGCACTATGTCGATATCGACTTGTTCGGAACGGCGGACTCGCTGGATTTACTCTATTTCGGATGGACGGCGGTGACATCGCCGCTTGGGATGGATGCCCTCGAGGAAGGACACAAGCTGGTTTTTGACGGGCAGTTTCTCAATCCCAACGGCCCGGCCGATACGATTCGCTTTCGACCGATAGAAATCGGACAACAGGCGCAACAGCCGATAGAGATATCATCGTTCGGCGACGGCCCGACCCGTTTGGATATTGTCGCCACCGATCCATCGGTGTTCACGCCGACGTCCGACTATTTGCAATACCTCGATATTACGACCCAGCGAATCGCGGTGACGTTTGCACCCAATCGCCCGGGCAATTTCGACGAGCGGTTGCTGGTTCGAGATGCCTCGACCGGAGCGCCGTTGAGGCAAATTCGACTTATCGGCCGAACCCCCGACGTGACCGGCGTTGAGGACGAACCGGTTATTTTGCCGCGCGATTTTGCACTCGGCGCCAATTATCCCAATCCGTTTAATCC
>CAZVNK010000292.1:0-3909 GCA_964628115.1 uncultured Ignavibacteriaceae bacterium
CCAATACATCACAAACGGTCGCTGGAAGTCCTTTTCGGCGCAACATGGCCAATACATTTCCCCGGGAGTCAATAAACTTTTTTAAAGCAACAGGTTATATTCTGATATCGGCCGATGCCGGGTAGTCCTTTATCGACAGGGATTGTCAATCATATGTATATTTTTCTTTTTTTTATGGCCGCACCCCTCCGCCTTTCCCAATCAAAAAATATCGCGTTGCATAACAACAGGATACAAAGACCGAAGGCAAATCCGGCGGGTTTTGGGGAAAAATATGAAGAAACCGTTTTACGTATATGAAAAAGAATATTATTATATATATTGAGGGTGATTAATCACATGTTTAAATGGCACTATCTATGGCCGATATCAAATCTGAGCACTTAACACATACCGCCTCTATACCGGAACTTGAATATTTCACACTTGAAGAGAGGCTTTCCGGAAACAATCTGAGCGAATCATGGCGGGCCAGGGATAATCGCGACGGTCACCGCTGTTTTCTCAAAATTCCCGCCGTCAATCCGCAATTGGGGTGGGCGGTTATCGATGCGATTCTGCGAACCTCGTTGACCTGCCAGAAACAGCTTCACAACCGTCACATTTTAACGGCAGTGCGGCGCCATTCATATCAAAACCGACTTTATATCGAATATCCCTATCTCGAAAAGAATATCTGGCGGGAGCTTACCCCTGATTTGTTCTGGACCAACTATCCGTCATCTCTGATTCAGATCTGCCTGATAATCGACTACGTGCATCTTCAGGGACTGGTTCACGGCGACATTAAACTGCAGAATTTCCAGATATCCGACGGAATCGGGAAGCCACGTCTGTTATTGATTGACCTGGATTTTTTAATGCAGGCGAATTCCCCCGTGAACGCGAGAATTTTCGGCACCAGAGAGTTTATCGCACCGGAGATTATCAACAATGACACGGTTTTGCCGGTGTCGGATAATTACTCGCTGGGGATTACTTTACGCAGACTACTTGATCCATCCGGGGATATGTCCTCTTCCCGCCTGCCCGCTCGAGATATTACCGATAAACTGGCTGAGTTCTCGGAAGCTCTCACATCGGAAACCGCTATCCAGCGGCCGCCGATACTGATAGAAGCGCTCAGACAATTCGGGATTGTCGATGACAAAGACGCCACGTTATTGCGTAAACGTCTTTTTACGATGCAGATTGCGGGGAATTTCAAGGTCAATCGCACCCGCCTGACCCAGGGCAAAAACTGGCTGGTCAAATTTTTCAAGATCGAGAATCACACGTTCGGTATTCCCGACGAACTTCTGACGATAATGGAAAAACTGGCTCCGGTAAAGCCGAAACTGACATTTCATATTATGGCCGACCTGCTGAAAAAAGCCGAGGTTCATCGTTTCGGTGATTATTGGCATCTTCGTTTCACCGACGATGATTTACATACCGCTCTCAACGCCGCCGGACCGATAGCTTTCGGCAAATCCGCTCAAAAGACGCTGGCGGAAATGCAAGCAACCGACGATTTGGATCGCCTGTCTGAGATAATGTCCGATCTGCAGACCAACGATCTTCTCCTGCGCACTTTTCTCGAAACCCGAATAAAACTCAAAACGCCGGAAAATGAGAATACGTCAGATGTCGCTGATCGACGATTAACACTGCATCGTCAACTTATCATGCTGTCTCTTGCCAATGGCCGTATGGATGAAGCCCTTGAGAATTTCGCGGAATCGTTGCGACTTACCGATCAAATCGGAGCTCAGGACTATCGGCTTATGTTTCTTTATGCTTTCCACTTGATAATCAGTGGACACCCCGTGCAAGCGGAAAACATGCTGATGCGGGGAATTGAGCAATTGCAGGGAGACGATTCCATCGCCGACCGACTTGCATTTCAACGGCTGTTGGCTTATGTGATGGCCGTACGCGGACAACATCAAGAGGCTGAAATAAAACTGCAGGAAGCATTACAGGAGGCAACCGCAAACGGACTGCATACGGAAGTCATAAAACTCTATACCGTTCTCGGCACACTGTACTGGGTACAAGGCGACATTCACCGGGCCGGGCAATCCTATCAGCAGGGATTAAAAACGCAGACACAACATAAAACCACCGGGGATGTTTTCTCGTTGTATTCAAATGTCGCCTCGCTATATCAGGAGTTGTCGGAGTACAAGAAGTGTATCAAATACAACAAACTCGCGTTGAAGTATGTTGGCGGGCCGGTATACCATAACCGTCTGTTAAACGTTTATGGGGCCCTATGTTCCAGTAACATCAATTTACATGAATTCGACCGGGCCGAATACTGGATGAATATGATCATATTCAAACATCCGTATCAACTGGACGTATCGCATTTCAGGACATTTTATTTGCATCAGGCCAACTTTTATGTTAAACAGGGAATGCTGGATCCGGCCGAACAGGCGGCATTGAATGCGCTTTCTTTGTATACCACCGACAATCGCGACAATACAATCGGATATTGTTACCGGGTTTTGACCTTGATCAATGCCCAACGCGGCAACAGCGCCGCCTTGGAGACGTATCTGGACAAACTCCGAGTATTTTCAAAAGAATTTAATAATCAGGCCTGTCTGGTGGAGTCGGATTATGCCCGGACCTTAAGTCAATTGCCAATGGATGCGATGACCCATCGTCGGGATCTACTCAATCTGTTACAGAAACTCGCGAATAACAACATGCGCGGATTATCGGCGCGCTGTCTTATCCTGATTTTCCTGTACGGTAGCTATACCGACCGCAGTTACGCATTGAAAATCCTCGCGCCTTTTTTGCCTCTGATAGAGAAACAGGAAACCGCCGTTTTCAAGGCCGCCTGGATACTGATTGACGCCGCGAACCGAGATGATGCCGCGGTCCCTCTCGGTATTGACACGTATAAAAGGACCTACATGGAGCTATATCGATCAGGGGCCAGATATCTGGCCTTACTGGTTTGCCTTCATCTGGCCGAGCATTACAATCATATCGATCAGGCCAAGCAAGCCTCAAATTTCTTCAAACAGGCTCTTAGAATTTGCAACGAACTCGGCAATCATGTTATCGCGCATTTCATCAATCAGCGTCTGGAAACCGCGACGAAAAAAAGCGTCGAGGATCGGACTCTGATGGCGGAATCACTACTGAGCATCTCGAATATCCTGCAACACGTTGATGAGTACGAGCGGTCGTTAAATGAATTGGTCGGATACGCGGTTCAGATGACCGGAGCCGAACGCGGTGTCATTTTGTTGCGTTCCAAAAATTCGACGGCGCTGAATATCAAAGCGGCGGTCGGATGCGATGACGACGAAAAAAGTCTGGCCGATATTCGCAGTTTCAGTGAAAGCATCCCACAAAACGTTGCGGAGGCTTTGAAACCGGTTTTGGTGGATAATGCACTTGAGGATAAACGCACCAGGAAGTATGAAAGTATTATTGCTCACAATATCCTGTCGGTGATCTGTGTTCCGATCAAGATCGGAGACAGCGCCTTCGGGGTTCTTTATCTAGATCACCACACCATTCCGGCGTTGTTTGACAAGGACGACGCCTCGCTCATCTCATCCATCGCCAATTTTATGGCGGTGTTGTTGAACACCATCCAGGAATTTCGAGAGATCCGTAACGAGAGAGAGCAACAGGATAAAGAGCTTCAACAATTGGGCGCCTCCCGACACTTCATTACGCAGAACCGCAAGATGATCGAGTTACTGCAGGATGTCCCGTTGATGGCCCGAAGCAAGGCACCTATTCTAATCACCGGTGAAAGCGGTACCGGCAAAGAGGTCCTGGCAAAGGACATTCACCGGGAAAGCGGGCGCAAAGGAAATATCCCCGTCCAAATCAACTGCGCCGCCATTCCGCCCAATATGATCGAAAGCGAGTTATTTGGTGTCGGCCCCAAGG
>CAZVNK010000292.1:3934-4205 GCA_964628115.1 uncultured Ignavibacteriaceae bacterium
TGAACGTGAGGGGAAATTGGCTCTTGCCGATGGCGGGACGGTGTTTCTCGATGAAATCGGAGACATGCCGCTGGCCATGCAGGCGAAACTGCTCACGGTAATCGAAGACAAGACCTTCAGTCCGGTGGGAAGCAATCGCATTATCAAGCCGGATATTCGCTTCATTTGCGCAACCAATCGGGATTTAGAGGAAATGGTCAATGAAGGGAAATTCCGTTTTGACCTGCTTAACCGCATCAAGACATTCGATCTTCATATCACGCCGTTGCGC
>CAZVNK010000293.1:0-4196 GCA_964628115.1 uncultured Ignavibacteriaceae bacterium
AACGTCATCGGCTACCTGCCCGGCAGCACGCGCCCGGACGAGACGATCGTCTATCACGGCAGTCGCAATCATTTCTCCAACTGGCTGATGGCCCGCACCGAGTTCGATCTGGCCGCGCAGATTCGCCCCCGCAAAGTCTCGGAATTCGAGACAGTGGAGGAACTTCGGACCTATTTAATCAATACCATTCGACGCTTTCGTCACGAACAACAGCGCGGCGCAGTGACAGATTTCCGTCGTTCCATATTCGACACCGAGGCGGATTTCGTCCGCATCGGCGAGGGTTCGCTCGGAGGCAAGGGGCGCGGCCTGGCGTTTATCAATTCTCTGATGAGCCGATACAAAGTCAGCGATTCATTCGAGGGGATCAATATCTCAGTCCCGACCTCGACCATAATCGGAACGTCGGTGTTCGATCGGTTTATCGAGATGAACGGCCTGCAAAGTTACGCGGTCGGCAATCATACCGATATGGAAATAGCCAACGCTTTTGTCCGCGCCGAACTGCCGAAGGAAATCAAGCAGGATCTCAAAGCCTATCTCAACGTGGTCGACTACCCGATCGCGGTGCGCTCGTCGTCGCTACTGGAGGATTCTCATTATCAACCATTCGCGGGGATTTTCGTCACGCACATGCTCCCGAATTGCCATTCCAGCAAAAAAGTCCGGCTGGAACGCCTCGAAGAGGCGATCAAGTATACGTACGCCTCGATATTTTTCAACAATTCGCAAACCTATATCGAGGCCACCGGCAACCGCATCGAAGAGGAAAAAATGGCGGTCATATTGCAGAAAGTGGTCGGAACCAACCGCGACGGTGCGTTTTACCCCGTGTTTTCGGGAGTGGCGCGTTCTTATAATTTCTATCCGATCGGCGACATGAAACCAGACGAAGGCATTGCCTATCTGGCGCTGGGGCTGGGCAAAACCATCGTCGACGGAGGCCGATGCGTGCATTTTTCTCCGGCCAATCCGCATATCATGCCGCAATTCACCACTGCCCGGGATTTTCTGAACAATTCCCAGAAAGAGTTTTTCGCGATCGATATGACCCGGCCCGATGTTTATCCCAATTTCAACGGTGAAACCGGCCTGACCCGCCTTCCGATAGATAAAACCGATTCGGACAAAGTCCTGACTCATATCGGATCCACCTATTCCAGCGACAATGATCGTATCTATGACGGAACCGCGCGCAAAGGTATCAAGCTGGTGACCTTCCGACCGATCTTGAAATCCGACAAATTCCCCGTGGTGGATATTATTCGCTTTTTGCTTCAACTCGGCAGTAGCGCGATGAACTGCCCGGTCGAAATCGAATTCGCCGCGGAAATCCCCCCCGATCCGTCGCAAAAAAAGGAATTCTCGTTTTTGCAAATTCGCCCGATGAGCCGGGAAATGATCTACGAGGACGTATCGGTCGACAACGTTCCGGATCAACGCGTTTTCTGTCGATGTGATCAGGCGCTCAGCAACGGTCGTATAGATGATATCAGAGACTTGGTTTATGTCCGTCCTGATATTTTCGACCGCGCCGACATGCCGGAGATGGCTCGCGAGATCGGTACTTTCAATCGCCAATTTAAAAAGCAAAAACGCCCGTACCTACTGATCGGCCCCGGCAGATGGGGTTCGGCCGACAAGTGGCTCGGTATTCCCGTGGTCTGGCGCGAGATTTCCTCGGCGCGTATTATCGTCGAAGCCGCCTATGGTGATTTCGTCGTCACGCCGTCGTACGGAACGCATTTTTTCCAGAATATCATCGCCATGAATATCGGCTATCTGACCATCGGCAAACCGACCAAACGGAATTATATCGACTGGGAATGGCTGACCTCCCGGCCGATCGCGGAAGAATCACCGCATATCCGGCATATCTCATTTGACAAACCCCTGGAAGCATTGATCGACGGCCGGCACGGCAAAGCGGTTCTGATGAAACCGAAAAAGTAATCATCGCAATTGACCGTCGCATGTTCACTGTCAGTGTTATTTTTCCTGCAACTCTTGCATAAATATTCCTGTTAGAGTATTTTGTATCATAAATCATAAACATATGGAGGTTTCATGATCGTTAGAAAACTGACACTGACATTGTGCTTTCTCATGTGCGGTGTTCTCGCTTCGTTCGCGCAGGACGCGCCGAAAGTCGAGGCTTTGCTTCAGGAAATCGACCCTTGGGTAACGACCGACACCGCCAAAATTCTGTCGTTTATCGACAGTTGCAATACCGTTACCACCGAGGCTATCGAATCATCAAAATATTGGGAACCGGCGGTGCAGGACTTGTCGTTCCTGCTTGGTATCGATTTGATCACGTCTCCCCAAATCGACAATACCGGCCGTATTTATTTCATGATGCGCCTGACCGGCGAAAGCTCGGCGCTGTTTTACATGGACGGCCCGATGCAGTGGCCGATTCAGCTTTCACCGAACAACTGGACCGAGGAGGGATTCACCATCAGCGGATACACCGTGCATCCGTCGGGCGATTACCTTCTGGTGCGAGTGAACAAATTCGGCGATGAGATGCACGACGTGTGGTATTTCACGCGCGACGGGAAATTCCGGCCCCTGCTGGAAAGCCGCACCATTCGTTATTCCGGTCTGATTTTCAACGATGACAACCCGGATGAGTTTTATCTCTACATCGACAATCGCAGTCAGATGCATATTGCCAAATACGCGATTTCTACCGGTAAGCTGGACACGCTGTACACCGAACCGGGGGCGTTTTATCCCACCGATTATTATCAGGGTAAGCTTCCGTTCGTTCGCTGGTTCTCGTTTTCCGAGGGACAACTGGCCATGTACGACGTCAACACCAAAAAAGTTACCGACCTGTCCGATACGGCCCTGTTTTGGGCGGCCTCGTTCACCAAAGACGGTAAAATCCTGGCGTTGACTTCGGACGATTCCAAAGACGATGAATTCATGAAATTCTGCCTGTACGATCCGGCCAAACCGAAAAAATATAAAGTGGCATACGATCCCGGATTGGAAACCGACGAGATGGCGTTCAATCGCAAAACCGGCGACTTGATCGCGATTCTCAACAGGGACGGCTATTCCCAACTCGGCGGCGTGAATCTTAACGGAACCGAACTGGTGCTTCCGCAAACCGATATCGGCATTATTGGAAGTCTGTCCGGCAATGATCTCGGCGATCTGGTGTTCGAGTACTCCTCGCCGAGCGTTCCACCCACTGCGTTTACGGGCAAAATAGGAAACATGGCTGTCACGAAGATAGGTGATATTTCGACGTTCGGATTTGATTTCTCCGACATGAAGGTGGAAGTTATTCGTTACAAGTCGGTCGACGGCGAGGAAATCCCGGCGTTGCTGTATATCCCACCCACCGCCAAAAAAGACGGCAACACGCCCGCCATAGTCGAATATCACGGCGGCCCTCCGGGACAGAGCCGTCCGTATTTCCAGCGCAATATGGCGTTCGCATTCAGCCGGGGATTCATTTTCATGCGGCCTAACGTGCGCGGCTCCACCGGTTACGGCCCCGCGTATGAGCAGGCCGACAATCTCGAGGGACGATTCACGGCGCTCAAAGACGCCGAGGCGGCGCTTGATTACCTGATCGCCGAGGGATGGTCCAAACCTGAAAAGATCGCCATCTGGGGCGCGTCGTACGGCGGCTATACGGTCAACTGGCTGGGAACCCAGTGTCCCGACAAATTCGCGGTGATTGTCTCCGAAGTCGGCGTGTCCGACGTCGACCACACCAATCGCCATTCCTCACAGGTTTTTGCCAAAGGTTGGGAAAAAGAATACGGGCCGGTCGGAAGTGACCTGACCCGGAAACTCTCTCCGATATTCTATGCTGAAAAGCTAACGGCCCCGATTCTGGTGACCGGTGGTTTCAATGATCCCCGCGTCCCGCCGTCGGATCCGCGACGCTTCGCATACGTGCTGTCCAAACTCGGCAAACCGGTGTATTACTACGAAGAAACCGAGCAGGGCCACGGCAGTTCGTTCAAGGCGCAATTGATTCACGATCTGGCAAGCAGTTACGTCTTTACCATGATGCATGTCATGGATTAAAAAGCTGAAACGATATGACAAAGGCGATGCCGAATGGTATCGCCTTTTTTTATTGATGTAATCGGTTCGTTTATTTCAGAAGATGCTCACAGAGAGCATTAAGCGCGGAATTATTGCTTCTGATCAATTCTTCGGCGATG
>CAZVNK010000294.1:0-4171 GCA_964628115.1 uncultured Ignavibacteriaceae bacterium
GTATTCGTGTTGACCGCGGTCGGCCTTCCACTCGAGGGAATCGGCCTGATCTGGGCGGTCGACTGGTTTTTGGATCGTTGCAGGACAACGGTCAATGTCTGGGGCGATTCGATCGGCGCCGCGGTCATCGGCGAAACCTCCGAGATGCAGGATCGGAAACGCGGTCGCATCAGGACGGAAAGAGACAAACCGAGTCAGAAAGCAGTGCGAACCGAAAAGCGGTTTTCTCGCAAGCAGACCGACCGGGATACACGCGGTCGCGATTCGCGGTCACGGGATAAACGACAACAACAACGGCCGTCGCCCAAAACCCGCGACGATAAACGCGGCGGTTCGGACAGTCGCCGGGATTCCACTCGGGATCGCGGCCCGAAAGACCGTCATCAAAATCGGCCACAGAATCCAAGAAAAAATCATCAGCCGTCCGGTTCACGCGATGATTCGCGCAAAATCGGGGATCAAAAGCCGTCCAAACCGGCGAATAATCCTCCAATGCCGGCGCCTGATGTCAAAGTGAAGGTGAATCAGGAGACGGTGATGCCGTCGAAGGCCACCATGAATCGCGAGCTGGAAAAAGTGCGTCGTCAACTCTCCGGCATGGATACCGGCAAGAACGGCGATTCGGGCAGGCCCCCGGTGGAGAATCGCAAGAAAGACGACTATTTCGATATTGATATGTCCCGTTTCGATTTCTTCGGCGATGGGAAAAAAGGCCACTCGGGTGACAGACCGAAGAGTGTCATGCCCGAAACGAAACCGGCGGTAGAAAAGCCCGAGCGGAAACCGGAACGCAAATTCGAGCCGAAACCGAAGCCGAAACCTGAACCGAAACCCGAACCAAAGTCTGAGCCGAAGTTCGAACCGAAGCCGAAACCTGAGTTGAAAGCCGAAGATAAAAAAGCGACGGCTGACACTGCGGGTGAATCTCCGGTCGACAAACAAGACAGTTGGGGACGTAATCGCAAGGGATTTCGGACGATGAAGACATCCGACGAGTCGCCCAAAGATGATTCGTCGAACGGATCGCACGATTCCGAGACGACCGAATCCAAGGCGGCCGTATCACATAAACCCGAATCCGGCGTCAATGAATCCGGCGACGATTCGAAGGAGGCGACGTGGGGACGGAATCGCTCCAAGAAGTTCCGTCCGGGCAGTTCCGGCGAGACGTCCGAACCCGCCGAACCGGTTGCGGTGACGGCGTCTGAGCCCGATTCCGGTCACGAATCCGAATCCGTGAAGACCGCGAAGCCGTTGCATCCCGGCGATGCCGATCAGGACGATTCCTGGGGTCGCGGACGCAAAAAATCTCCCGGCAAGTGAGCGCCTGATTGATAATCGGGCGCTCCCGGCGCATTTTCCGGTCAACTTTTGTGCCGTTTTGTCTGTTTAATTCAATGACAAAACTCTTGACCGTAAATTTGCGTAGACCTATTATGGGTGACGAGGGATAAAACTATGAACAGCCTAAAAGTAACGATGATGTTGTTATTGCTGACGATGATGTTTGTCGGGATCGGCTATCTGCTCGGCGGGCAGAACGGGATGATAATCGCGTTCGTATTTGCCGCCGGGATGAATTTCTTTTCTTACTGGTATTCGGACAAACTGGTTCTCAAGATGTATCGTGCCCGACAGATTACCGAGGCGGATCATCGTCGGTTGTATCGAATCGTGAGTAATACGTCGCTGAAGGCAATGATACCGATGCCGCGCGTGTATATCATCCCGACCAAGGCTCCCAACGCGTTTGCGACCGGGCGCGATGAAAATCATGCGGCGGTGGCGGCGACCGAGGGTTTGCTGGAGCTACTCAATGACAGCGAACTGGAAGGCGTAATCGGGCATGAGCTGGCGCATATTATCAATCGCGACATGCTGATCGGGACGATCGCGGCGACATTTGCCGGAGCGATCGGGATTCTGGCCTCGATGGCGCGCTGGGCGATGATATTCGGCGGGCATTCGCGCAGTGATAACGACAGCAATCCGCTGGCGTTGTTGGTGGCGATGATTGTCGCGCCGCTGGCGGCGATGCTGATCCGTCTGGCGATTTCGCGAACCCGCGAATACAAGGCGGACGCGGAAGGGGGGCGGATTACGGGGCAGTATCTGGGTCTGGCATCGGCGCTTGAAAAACTTCATCGGACCCCGGTGCGGTTAAATCTTGACAAAAGCCCGGCGACGGCGCATCTGTTTATCGCCAATCCGCTTTCGGGGAAAGGGATGGCGTCGCTGTTTTCGACGCATCCTCCGGTCCGGGAGCGAGTGGAACGTTTGCAACGTTTAGCGATGGGAGGAGAGTAGACACGGTCGATACCGTATTCTCCTGGAGAGCATGAATAATCCCTTATCTTTTGAAATTATCGCCATCCTGCTGTTGATTCTAGCCAACGGTTTTTTTTCGTTGTCCGAATTCTCCATTATTGCCAGCCGCAAATCCACGCTGAAACGTATGGTGAAAGCCGGAAGTCGTTCCGCCAAACGCGCGGAACGTCTGCAGTCCCGGCCGGAGTCGTTTCTGGCGACGGTGCAGGTCGGGATCACGTTTGTCGGCACCATCGCCGGGGTGTTCAGCGGCATGACCATCGTAACTGCGGTCAAGCCGGCGATTGCGTCATTGCCGATTCCCGGAGCCAAAGCGGCGGCCGGGAGTGTTTCGTTTGCGCTGGTGGTGGTGGCGATATCGTTTCTTTCCATTGTCATCGGAGAGTTGGTTCCCAAATATATCGCGCTGTCACGTCCTGAGAAAATCGCCTCGGCGGTTTCGCGTCCGATGATGGTGTTTATCCGGGGCGGCTACGTGCTGGTGCGGCTTTTATCCGGGACGGCCAAGCTGATTACGCGGATTCTCGGTTTGCGTCAGATCTCCGAGCGCAGTTCGATTACCGAGGAAGAAATCGATATGATTATCGCCGACGGACGTGAGAAGGGCGTGTTTACCAAAACCGAGCAGGAGTTGATTCATTCGGTTTTTGATTTTTCGGACACGACGGCTCGTCGCTCCATGACGCCGCGCACGGAAATCGTCGGGGTCGATATCGAAAGCACCCATGAGGCGATTATCAAATTAATCACGCAACACGGTTTTTCTCGCTACCCGGTGTATTCCGGGACGCTCGATCATATCGAGGGAATTATTTACACCAAGGACATTATCAAAGTCATGCAACACGGGGAGCTGTCCGTGATTCGCGATTTTATCCGCAAGCCGCTGTTTATTCCGGATTCGATGAAACTCAACGTATTATTGAAGGTGTTTCAGCAGAAGCGGGTTCATGCCGCGATCGTACTCGATGAGTTCGGGGGAACGGCGGGCATGATCACGCTGGAAGATTTGCTGGAGGAAATCGTCGGGCAGATTCAGGACGAACACGATTCGGAGCAGACGGAATTCGTGCGGAAATCGAAAGGCGTCGCGTTCGCGGCGGCGTCGCTTCGCATCGATGAATTGAACGACCAATTCGGTACCACTTTGCCCGAGGACGGGCCCGACACGATCGGGGGGCTGGTTTTTGAAACTCTCGGGCACCTTCCCGCCAAGGGCGAGCGAATCAAATTCCGGTCGGTGGTGTTTACGGTGCTGGAGGTTGAGGGCAACCGTGTGCGTCGCCTTCGCGTGGAGAAGAAACGTCCCGCCAAATAGAAAGTTACCGGAAACCGTATAACCGAACCGCCGGAGGGCGGATACCGTCGAGAAAGAGCAGGCAATAAGAACATCATGAAGGTCGGATATCAATCCATGAAAACGTACGAGGTCGAGATCACCGATCTGGCGTATGACGGCAAGGCGGTCGGGGCGATCGACGGCAAGATCACTTTTCTCGATCGGGGTTTGCCGGGAGAGATGGTTTCGGCGCGTCTGACAAAAAAGAAAGCGCGGTATAATGTCGGTCGGGTGCAGGAGGTGCTGACCAAATCGCCGGATCGTATCGATGCGCCCTGCGGACATTTCAAGGAATGCGGCGGATGCACCTGGCAGGATCTGGATTATGACAAGCAGTTGTTTTACAAGCGCAAGCAGGTGGTCGACTGTTTGGAACATCTCGGGAAGTTCACCGATGTTGAGGTTGCCGAGGCGATTCCGGCTCGGGAGCAGTTTCACTACCGCAACAAGATGGAGTTCTCGCTTAATCGGCGGGACGGTGATTTCACGATCGGTTTACACAAG
>CAZVNK010000295.1:0-2717 GCA_964628115.1 uncultured Ignavibacteriaceae bacterium
GCAGTCGTCCCCAACTGGTTCCGATCAGCGCGGCGGAATTCCAGAATATTACCGGTCGGGCCGGGCGGTTCGGTATCGAACCGGGTGATGAGCCGGGGCGCGCGGTGATTCTGGCGACGTCGGATTTCGAGCATGACGTCCTCTGGGCGAATTATATCAATACCTCTCGTGCCGAACGATTGCAGTCGGTGCTTGACCGCGCCGATCTTCGCGATGTGATTCTCGATTTTTCCGTGACCGGATTGATTCACGACCGTGAACACATCGCGGGACTTCTGGCGCATACGTTCTCCGGCCTTCAGGGGCGATGCCCGACCTCATCACAGATAAACATCGCCTGTGAGGCGCTGGTGCAATGCGGTTTGATGACGGAATCGGGGCAGTCGACACCGTCGGGTCGGGCGGCGGCGGAATGCGGATTGCCGGTGGCATGGGTGGAACAGTATCGGTCGTTTCTCGATCGCCGGTATCCCGGGACGTTGATCGGCTGGCTGGCGCTGGCGTTGATGGGAGGCGCCTGCGATTTTTTCCGGGCGGGATTGACGCGCGAGGATTATCGAATCCGGCTGTATGAACGTGTTCTGTATGAAAAATTCGCCGATTATGTCGGCGAGATACGCCCGTATGTGGAATTCGATTTGGGGCGACAGCGTCTGGATTTTCGCACCACGGCCGTATTGAAGGCGGTATTCGTACTCAGTGACTGGGCCGATGAAATCCCGCTGGAGCAGTTGGAAAACCGGTATCGTCTTCATCACGGTCAGATCGTCAGCCTGGCCGAGACCTCGGCGTGGCTGTTGGGGGCGCTGGGGCGGTTGATAGAAGCCGATGATTGTCAATCATCGTTTCCGGCCCTGTTGGATGATTATGCGTTCCGGGTGCAACACGGAATCGATTCCCGTCTGCGCGATTTATATTATTTCGCCGGGGACATACTCAATCGTTCCGATTACAAACGACTGGTCGACGGTGGTATCATGACGTCTCGTGATTTGCTGAGGGCTCCGCGTGAGGCGGTGGTGCCCGGCGTCATTTCACCGGCCAAATATGAAAGATTACACGACAAAGATAACGCGAAAAAACAGGAGGATGGTATGCATAATGCCGTACAGTACACCGATATTGCGGGCAGTCGCCCGTATGCCGCGTCGGCGAAACCCGGCGCAAATCCGAGCGTGGTCGAACTTGACGGTTCCTATGAACGGGAGCGGTATCTGGTTCGGATCGACGGTTTTCCGGTGCGCCTGACCGGGAAATCATTCAAATATCTCACCAAGCTGGCCTGTTTCCGTCTGTTGAATGCCGATGGGTGGATATATAAGGATGATATCGAGACGGGATTCAATCAGGCGCGGTATTTGTATCGTCTCAAACAGGAGATGAATCGGGATGGGGGGATTCCGTGGGGAATTTTCGAGAATAATCGTCTGGGGTATTATCGGCTCGATCTGGAGCCGTCCCGGATCAGAATTAATCTGGAAAACCTTAAGAATCACCCGGACTTCGAGTTACGCGCCCTCGCCGAGCGTTTGGCGCCTCGTTTGGTGGGATAAATGGGGAACGGCCGACCACGGGATGCGGTTTTATACGGTAGAATCGGTCTTTTTTGAAGAAGGTCATTTAGGAGTTTTTCAGATAGACCGATACGATAGATGAGGACAAACAATGATTAAAAAGACCGTGTCGCGCATCCCGCTATTGGCAACCGATGAACCATCGGAATTGGCGATTATTCCGGCCAAGACGGTTATTCTCTTTCCGGGAGAGTTGGTTTCGATTCAGGTCGGCCGCCCGTCAAACGTGGCGCTGGTCGAGGACAATGCCGGAACCAACAATCTTATCGGAGTAACGTTTTCACCCCGTGGGGGGATCGGTGATCACGACGTGGATCTTTGCCAGATCGGCACGGCGGCCCGTATCGTAGCCTTAAAAGAGAGTCCCGGCGACTCACGGGTGGTTTCACTTGAAGGCGTGCGACGGATCGCTTTGCATGAAATCGTGCGGGAAAGCCCGTACTTGCTGGCCGGGGTGGGGTATGTCGAAGAAAGCGACAAGCGCACCAGGGGTACCGACAAACTGTGTCGCGAAATTATCGGTATCATCGAACAGATCACCCGGTTTGACCAGACCTATTCCGATGAGCTGGCGTATGTGATCGGACTCAACGCGGAACATCCGGGGCAATTCGCCGACAAGGTTGCGGCGACGTTTCATTTTCCGATCGATTCCAAGCAGGTGATACTGGAGACGTTTCGTGTCGATCAGCGCCTGCGAAAAGTGTTGACCTTCCTTCAGGCGGAACTGGAGCGGGTCACGATTTCGCGGGAAATACAGGTGAATATCGAGGAACGCAACGAGGACGAACGGCGTCGTTTTTTCCTGCAACAGCAATTGTATGAAATCAAACGCCAATTGGGCGATGAATTCGTCGAAGACCGAACCTCCCAGCAGATAAAAAGTCGAATCAACAAAAAGCAGAAATGTCTTCCGCCTGAAGCGCGCGAGCAGGCCATTGTCGAGGCCGAGCGGCTGGGACATCTGTCGAGCGCGTCGGCGGAATTCGCCGCGACCAAGCTGTATCTGGACTGGTTGCTGGATATTCCCTGGAGTGAGTGTACCGAAGAAAAGACCGACATACCGAA
This sequence comes from uncultured Ignavibacteriaceae bacterium, assembly GCA_964628115.1. Lineage (GTDB taxonomy): Bacteria > Zixibacteria > MSB-5A5 > GN15 > PGXB01 > JAFGAL01. Next base: position 2,643 of record CAZVNK010000295.1, read on the forward strand.
TATCGAGAAAATCATAAACCGCGACTATTACGGTTCACCGCAGGTTAAAAAGCAGATTTGCGAGCGCATGGCGGT
>CAZVNK010000295.1:2727-4141 GCA_964628115.1 uncultured Ignavibacteriaceae bacterium
GCGTGTTGACCGATGGCCGCAAAATCACCACTGAACTGGTGCGTGGGCTGATTCCCGAGGAACTCGCCAAGGTGAAGGCCAGCGGCGCTGAAGGCCAGTTCGACAAGGCAGCGCAGATTTTCGAGCGCATGGCGGTGCGGCAGTTGTCCGGCGGATCGAGCCAGGGGCCGGTGTTGTGTCTGGCCGGGGCGCCGGGAACCGGGAAAGCATCGCTGACGCGGGCTATCGCCAGGGCGCTGGGTAAGAAATTCGTTCGTATCTCGGTTGGCGGGATGGTTGACATTCCCGATATCAAGGGAACCGCGCGAACGTATCTCGGGGCCAGCCCGGGGATGATTATCCGTACCATCAAGGAAACCGGAGTCTGCGATCCGGTGGTCCTGATCGAAGATATCGAATATTTCGCGGAGGATGTCAACTCCGCACTTCCGCTGGCTTTGCTGGAGGCGATCGATCCGCGTCTGAATACTCGTTTTCTGGACAGCTATATCGGAGTGCCGATCGATTTGAGCAAGGCGATCTTCATCTGCTCGGTGAAATCGGTCGACGACGTGCCGGAAATGTTCAGCCATCGCTTCGAAGTGGTCGAACTTCCGGGATACATCGAAAACGAAAAACTCGATATCGCCCGTAAGCATATTATTCCCAAGATGTTGAAAAAACACGGACTGGTGAAATCCGACGTGAATTTCAGCGGTGAAGGGTTGGAGCGGATTATTCGCAATTACACGCTTGAATCGGGATTGTTGACGTTCACGCGCCAGATCGAACGTATCTGCCGCCATGTCGCCCGCGAAAAGACGCGTAATGCCAAAAAGACCTGGAATGTCAATGCCCGAACGCTCGAGACCTATCTGGGCACGCCGCAGTATATTCCCGAAATGCCCGATACGTCGCCCGAAATCGGCGTCGGGGTCGGTTTGGCCTGGACGGGGATGGGCGGCGATTTGATGATTATCGAGGGATTGCGGGTGAAGGGAAGCGGTGAGGTAACCTCGACCGGATCACTCGGCGAGGTGATGAAAGAATCGATTCAGGCGGCGCACAGCTATGTGCGTTCCAAGGCGGACGTGCTCGGAATCGATCATAACGATTTCAGTGAATTCGACATACATATTCATTTTCCATCGGGAGCGATTCCCAAGGACGGCCCGTCGGCGGGGGTTACGGTTTCGCTGGTGATCGCCTCGCTGATGGCGGAACGGCCGATTCGCAACGATATCGCCATGACCGGCGAGGTCACGCTTCGGGGGAAAGTGCTTTCGGTCGGCGGTATCAAAGAAAAAATCTCGGCGGCATTCCGCGCCGGGATACGCAAGGTGTTCATCCCTCGCGAAAACGCGAAGGATTTGAAAAATCTTCCCGACGCCATTATCAAAAAGACCAAGTTTTTCTATCTGGACACCGTCGACGA
>CAZVNK010000296.1:0-1939 GCA_964628115.1 uncultured Ignavibacteriaceae bacterium
CAAAAGATTTGATATTGAATTACCGCCGAAAAAGACTTCAATACTAATGAGTTGTGAATGAACCGTTTGTAACGGGGTGACCATGTCTTTAAGCCTGAATTTTACGATTGAAGCGGATGTCGAACGACGATTGATTGTTGAGAAGATTTACGGAATCTGGAAAAAGGAAACCGCCGAAGAGTATCATCTTGAGTTTGTTAAAACCGCTCAGCCTCTGATTAATGAAAAATGGGCCAAGCTGATCAATCTTGGCAACTGGAAAACGTCGTATCCCGAAGTGGTCGAGATTATCGGCGATCATTTGCGCTGGTGCCGGGATAACGGAATGGTTTTATCGGTGAATGTTATCGAGAATCCGATTACGCTTAACCAACTCAAGCGGATGTTTGAACACGGGGCTACCGCCGGTATCAGCAAAGTCGCCAGGACGATGCAGGAAGGCGAACGAATTCTGCGCGAAAACGGTTTTTAGACCGTTCTCTATTTTACGTACCTGTCAAACCACTTGACAATCCATTCCAGCCTTGCGATGCGCCGGTCGGGACGACCGTGACGTGACAATCCGTGCGGTTCACCGGGAAAGCGCACGAATTCGACGGTTTTATGCATCAGTTTCAACGTGGTAAACAACTGCTCGGCCTGTTCTATTCCGCATCTGAGATCCTGTTCCGAATGAATGATCAACAGGGGCGTTTTGATGTCTTTCGCATAGGTGAGCGGTGAGCATTCGAGATAGGCCGTGGGATTCTGCCACGGTTGTCCGCCGAATTCACGTCCCAGCATATACCCGATATCCGACGATCCCACGAACGATTCCAGATTGACCACCGATCTCTGGGTGACCGCGGCGCGGAAGCGGTCGGTATGTCCGACAATCCAGTTGGTCATATAGCCGCCGTAAGAACCGCCGGTGACCGCCATCCGTTTGGCATTGACGAACGGTCGTTTTTCGAGATAGTCGGCCGCCGACATGCAGTCGTAGTAATCGATCTGGCCCCAGCTTCCGGAAATCGCGGCGGCGAAAGTCTCGCCTCGTCCCGATCCGCCGCGTGGATTGGTGTAAAACACGACATAGCCTTTCGAGGCCAGGTAATTCATTTCATGGAAAAAGGTGAATCCGTACTGCACGCGCGGGCCGCCGTGGATTTCGAGAATCGCCGGGTAGCGACGTTTGCGGTTGAAGCGGGGGGGCGTAACCAGCCAGCCCTGCAATTCGAAACCGTCGTGCCCCTTGAACCAAACCTCTTTGGTCGACGGCATATCTATCTGAGCGAATAACTCCCGATTGATATCGGTAAGCTGTTCGGCTTTGTCGTCGCCCTTGAATTTGGTCGGCATGGTGAACAAATCGCCGGGATTTTTTAAATCCGAGATTACGGTGGCGATCGTTTTCATCTTTCCGGCCATATCGTATGCTTTGACATGACATTGCCGATGAGTGATTCGGGTCGGCAGTCCGCCGGTCGCCGGAACATAAAACAGGTGGGTCGAGCCGGTGTCGATCGCGGCGAAATAGATGCGTTTACCGTCGGGCGACCAGTACAGCGGGGGCACGCCGAGGCCTTCGCCGAGATCGCCCGAAGTCAAATCCATAGTCGGGCGGTCGAATTTCTTGACAAGGTCGATAGCTTTGGGACGACCATCGACGCCCACCGTCCAAACATGGAGATTGGTCGATCCCCAGTCGCAGTCGGGTTTGTCATGCCCGATATAGGCGATCTTTTTTCCGTTCGGCGAAAATGCCGGGACCAGCTTTGGCCCCGCCGGGGTCGGCACTCGTCGCGGTTTGCCGCCGTCGATGGAGACAACAAACAGATCTTCGAACAATTTGGTCTGAGCGTCCCCACCACCTGGCCAGAGCTTGTTGCTGCCTGTGAAACCATAGAGGCTGGAGATATTCCATGCATGACCGCTGGTGGTGCAGATGGCTGGCCGATTT
>CAZVNK010000296.1:1949-2287 GCA_964628115.1 uncultured Ignavibacteriaceae bacterium
TCCAGGTCGGGATTGCGGGAGTGGTTGGACATATAGACGACCCATTTACCGTCGGGCGACACCGACGGCATCAAATCGTCGTATTTGCCGCTTGTCAGTTGCAGAGGTTTGTCACTGTCGATATCCATCCGGTAAATGTGAAAACGATCCTTGGGATTCCATCCGGCGCCGTCGGCGCGATAATACAGGCGGGTGATATGCCGAAACAGCGGCGGTTCGCTTTTTTTCTTTTCGTCGGTTTCCCGGTGTGAGTCGTTATAGCGAAACATATACACCAGCGATTGTCCGTCGGGCGTCCAGTTCAACGAGGAAAACGCGCCGTCCAGCTCCAGCAGTTT
>CAZVNK010000296.1:2301-4126 GCA_964628115.1 uncultured Ignavibacteriaceae bacterium
GATGAAGGCCAACTGTTTGCCGTCGGGCGACCAGACCGGCGCACCGTCGTATATTTCGCCATAGGTGTATCGTTTCGATTCACGCGTTTTCAGGTCGTACACGTACAGATGCGAATAATATTTCTGTTTGTCATCGGAGACCGTTTCGACCGTATAGGCAATTCGATTTTCATCCGGCGACACGGCGCAGGCGGTCATGGTTTTGATACGGCAGATATCGTCGGCGTCGAGCAGACGCTTTTTGTTTTTCTTTTTGGTTGGCATACATACTCCCGGGTATCGGTTTTAATATATCTAACGGATTGCACAACCGTTTTTCAAGATAAAACTGTTTTCGGATGCGGTCGGAATCGACGTCGGCGGTAAAAAAACAGCATGACGGATCGGTATGGATGTTCGTATATTACAAATCTATGCCGAATATTATCCGTCAGTTCAGTAAAAACGTGTTCACCAGCTGGAGCGCGCTGGGCGTTCGGGTTGTACTGATTTTCCTGGTCAATCCCTTTATCATTCATACCCTGGGCGACGAGCAGTACGGGGTCTGGATGCTGGTATTCTCGCTGATCAATTACCTGACCATATTCGATCTGGGACTCAAGCAGGCGCTGATTCGTTTTGTCTCCAAGTTTCTGGCGGTGAAGGATTACGAGAAAATCAACGGTGTATTGAACACCAGTTTCGCGGTGTATTCGCTGATCGGCCTGGCGACTATCGCGGTGGCGTTTGTCCTGTCGTTTTTCGTGCTGGATGCATTCGCCATTCCGGAAGTTCTTCTGGAGCGGGGGCGGATGGTTCTTTTGATTATCGGGCTGAACGTGGCCGTGAACTTTATCATGCTCAGTTGGGGGGATTCACTTCAGGCGTTTCATCGTTACGATATCATCAACGGTTTGCATATCGCGGAGGATATTCTGCGAACGGCGACGATCGTATATTTACTGCTAAACGGTTACGGCATTGTCGCGATGGCGTGGTCGTTTCTGCTGTTCAGTTTGTTACGGCAGGGGATTGCGGCGGTCATTTTAAAAAAACTGCATCCCGATCTGGCAATGGGGCGGCGATTTATCCGGCGGGACACGCTTCGCTTGATATTCAATTACAGCCTGACGGGTTTTTTCATTTCGGTGGCCTGGTTGCTGATCGCCAACACCGACAATATCATCGTCGGGTATTATTTCGATACCGCTTCGGTGACCAAGTACGCCATCGCGGGGAGCATGGTCATGTACCTGCGCAATCTGGTGCTGGCGGTGTCGTTTCCGCTTCGTCCGGTCATCAGTCATTATGACAGCCTGAATATGGCCGACCGGATCACCCGGATTTACAGCAAGGGCACGCAGTATTTGTACTATCTGACTTTCGCCGTTGCCGGCGGGACACTGGTGTTCGCCGATCGGTTTATCTTTTTGTGGCTCGGCGCCGGATACGAACAGACCGCGACGGTTTTGCGCCTGCTGGTGGTTCCGGCGGCGGTGTTTTTGCCGCAGGCGGTCGCGAATTCGGTGTTGTACGGAATCGAGCGACACAAGCATATTTTGTATGTCATCATCATCGAGGGCGTGCTGAACGTCGGCTTGAGTTTGTTATTGCTACGGCGGTACGGCATTTACGGCGTGGCGCTGGGGACGCTGATTCCGCAGTGTCTGCTGTATTCACTGGTTCTGCCGCGCATTATCAAACGGATGTTGAACATCAACCTGGCGGAATTTTACGTGGCCGCGTTGAAATCGTCAGGATTGGCGCTGGGTATTTCGCTGGCGCTGTCATACGCGATGCGGACGATAGCCACCCCATCGAATTGGCTGATGTTGGCAGTCCAGAT
>CAZVNK010000297.1:0-4124 GCA_964628115.1 uncultured Ignavibacteriaceae bacterium
GTTTTTCTTCGACTACCGCCGACGTATCGAGCAGGAAACTGTCCCCATCTTCGGGAAGCGCCGCCTGATCATCGGTTACTTCGGCCTCGCCGGACTTTTCATCCGAACTGCATCCGGCAAAAAATACCAGAAACATCATCAAGGCCAATACCCCACCGGCCAGTACCAATGATCGTTTCAAACGTCTTTTTCGATTTGCACCCAACATGACAGTCATCCTCCTTGGTAATTAGATTTTCCAAACTGATAATCTTTATAATATTCGAACCCTACCGAAAGTTTCAACTAAAAACCAAGATGATACAAAGTTAACCGGGTTTTACGAAAAGTCCTTGATTTTGCGCGGATTTTCCTTTTATTTGAGCGGTTACAACATATGGGTGGTTTGACAGGCATGCCATCCTGAAAAAGACGACAATGGGGCAGTAGCTCAGTTGGGAGAGCACCACGTTCGCAACGTGGGGGTCGGCGGTTCGAGCCCGCTCTGCTCCATTTATTCTTGTGAAAGTGAAAGGATTGGTGTGCTAGATGGGGAGCTAGCGGTGCCCTGTAACCCGGAATCCGCTATACCGGGATCGAATTCCCACCTGCGGCTTGGTCTGTTTCCGTGTGGAAGGGATAAGTGGCGTTGATGGTTGGGTCCTGTACAATACCGGCCCACTGAACCCCGCCAGGACCGGAAGGTAGCAACGGTAGGTGATAGTTGGTATGTGTTGCGGGGTTGCCTGATTGGAGTTGGCTGTTCCGGAAGCCGTAAGCAGGCGGGTCAACGGTGGGTGCGCACCATAAATAAATTCTCATGTCATATCAGGTGTTAGCCAGAAAGTACCGACCGCAACAATTTGCGGACGTCGTGGCGCAGGAACACGTCACGCGCACCCTGACCAATGCCCTGAACTCGGAGCGAATTTCATCCGGCTATCTGTTTACCGGGCCGCGCGGAACCGGCAAAACCACCGTGGCGCGCATTCTGGCCAAAGCGCTCAACTGTGTCGAAGGCCCCACCGCCACACCGTGCGACAAATGCCAGTCCTGTAAAGAAATCATGACCGGATCATCGCTGGACGTGCTGGAAATCGACGCCGCCTCGAATACCGGTGTCGATGATATTCGCACCCTGCGTGAAAATGTCCGCTACCTGCCGACTTCCGGCAAAAAGCGAATCTACATTATCGACGAGGTTCATCGGCTGTCCGGATCGGCGTTTGACGCCCTGCTGAAAACGCTCGAAGAACCTCCCCCCCACGTCGTGTTTCTTTTCGCAACCACCGAACCGCACAAAGTCCCGGAAACGATCAGATCACGCACCCAGCGCTACGATTTTCATCGCGTCGGCAAAAACGATCTGAGCGAACATCTGAAGAAGATCGCTGAAGGCGAGGATATCATCATCGACGATGACGCGCTTTTTATGCTGGCGCGTAAGGCCGACGGATCGGTGCGCGACGGGATGTCACTGCTGGATCAGCTGTCGGCATTCGCCGGCGACCGTATCACCGCCGCCGAAGTTGCTGAGGCTTTAGGACTTATAGACCGGCGCTTCTTTGTCGAATATGTCGAAGCTGTCGCCGCCAACGATCCGGCGGCCGGGCTTGAAAAAGTGCGGCAGTTTGTCGAATCCGGAGCCGATATCACGGAATTCTGTTCCGGGCTGGCCGAACATCTGCGCAATCTTCTGATCTTAAAAAACACCGTCGAACCGGAAAAAATCCTTGAGTTGTCGGAATCCGAAATCGAGGATTTGACCAAACAGAAGGAATACTTTTCCACCGGCGACTTACTGCGCATGATTAAAACCATTACCGATATGACTCTGGATATCAAAAGCGGCCTTGATTCCCGTCTGTTATTCGAGGTCACTACGCTGAAGCTGGCCAGCATGGAGGGAACCGTCAGTTTCGAGGAAATTTTGGCGCACCTGGCTGAAGGCGAGGATATCGCCGATGATGATGCGGACAATGATCTGTTCGGCGCACCCGCTCAAAAAGACATATTCAATGCGTCGAAACAGCCGGATTCCAAACCGGAAACGCGACCGACAACCGAGGAGATTCCGGCCTCCGCTCCGGCAACGGTTCGGGCCGTGAATTTACCCATTGTCCAGACCAACTGGCCGAAATTCACCGATCAGGTAAAAAAACACAATCCCATGCTATCGGCTCTGCTGTCGATGGCGGAAATTCGCGAAGTGAAAGATAATACGATCACTGCCGTTTTTCACAATGCCGGCGGCACGTCCAAGCAGGTTCTTGAAAAGCCGGATTATGTGTCACAAATCCAGACCGATTTGCGCGAGTTTTTCAAAACACCTCTGCGTATAAAGTATGAAGTGGATGCCGCCAAAACGGCCCCGAAACAGGTCAAAACCGAAAGCGGCGGGGAAAAAGTCGATGCCGACAAGCTGTTGCAGGACGATCCGCGATTGAAAAACATTGTCGACCGTTTCGACGGAGAGATAATCGGCAAAAGAAAAGTTGATGAATAGCATTCTTCATAAGGAGTACAGTAATGAGTAAAGGCGGACTGGGAAATCTCATGAAGCAGTTCCAGCAGATGCAGGCCAAAATGGAGGAATTACAGGCCAAACTGGAAGAGGAAGAAGTCGAGGGAACCGCCGGTGGCGGAATGGTGAAATGCGTTGTCAACGGCAAACAGGATCTGTTGGAGATCACCATCGATCCCGAAGTGGTCGATCCCGAAGACGTCGAAATGCTTCAGGACCTGATCGTCGCCGCGGTCAATCAAGCCCGCCAGAAAGCCCAGGAACTGCAGGCCGAGCAAATGTCATCATTAACCGGTGGATTGAATATCCCGGGCATGAATCTCCCCTTCTGATTCCATGCTAAACTCGTCCGATTCCATTCAACGCCTGATCGCTCAGCTGGCCCGGCTTCCCGGTATCGGCCGCAAAACGGCCGGACGTCTGGCTTTTCACCTGTTAAAAGTCCCCCGGGACGAAGCCAACGAACTCGCCGATGCCATCCGCGATCTGAAAGAAAAGGTCGGTTTCTGCTCGATCTGTTTCAATATCACCGAAGATGATCCCTGCCCCATCTGTCGTGACGAGGAACGATCCCGCAGTACTATCTGCGTTGTCGAGGAGGCGATGGATCTGGCCGCGCTGGAAAAATCCGAGGGATATCGGGGAATGTACCACGTGCTGGGCGGACGGATATCACCGCTTGACGGGATCGGCCCGGATGATCTCAAAATCAAGGAATTGCTGGCGCGTGTCGATGATACGGTTAAGGAGATAATTATCGCCACCAATCCCAATGTCGAGGGGGAGGCGACGGCCCTGTATTTGTCGAAACTCCTTAAACCACTGGGTGTAAAAATTACCAGAATCGCCAGGGGATTGCCGGTCGGCGGAGATTTGGAATACGCCGACGGAATGACCCTTACGCGCGCGCTTGAGGGACGACAGGAAATCGAGTAGTAACGCCATGGATAAAAACACCGCACCCGCCGATGTCCGGCAATCGTCCGTAGTCAATGTCATTTGCGCTATTGTCGTACTGCTGACTTTTCTCCTCCCGGCTTTCGGTTCAAAGTTGTTTTCTCTTAACTGGGGGATGGTACAAGCCATCACCATGCCGACCGGGCTGTATATCGTCTGGATGATTTGCGCCGCGTTGGCGCTGGGCTTGTTGTTTATTGGCCGAGAGCCAAACCGGTTGACGGCAACACTCACCGGATTTCTCTGGGACAGTCACAATCGTGTCTACCGTTGGATAGTCCTGATAGCCCTGTTGGCGATATTTGCGATCTTTCGTTTCGATGCACACTTGTACGGCGACGGCTATATTCGCATCGCCAATTTCGCCCAGAAAAGCAAAACCCTGTTTCATTGGTACAACTATGGTGGGACGACCCTCCCCTACCTATTCTATATTATATGGAAGACGCTGGGGATAACCAAGGTGACCTCGGCGATTCTGGGATTTCAAACCGTATCGATCCTTTCCGGAGGTCTGTTTGTCTGGCTGGTTCATAAAACAGCCTCGGCACTGCATGACGAACTGCAACGACGCACGCGGTTTTTCCTGATTGCCATGCTGTCAGGGATTATGCTGTATTTCTTCGGCATGGTCGAAAGCACGATTCTTCTACCGACCTTGACG
>CAZVNK010000298.1:0-1597 GCA_964628115.1 uncultured Ignavibacteriaceae bacterium
ATCAAGAAGTTGACATCGGCACCCCAGTCATTGAGCATGGAGCCCCAGGTGTCAATATAGAGTTCGGAACTCCGTCCGGTGCCTTCCGACGCATCGTCAGACAGACCGGCCAGGGTTCCCCCGGAAATATCATTGGTTGACCAACCGACATGATAATCGCCCTGAACGACAATGTTGAGGGCGGACACGTCGACATGGTTCCAATCCGGGTAGTAGACGATATCCACAAACGGAATCGTCGTCGTAAAGATCACATTAGTCGTATCCGGGAAACCGAATCCGTCGTCACCCCAGACGAAGATATCCAAGTCGGGGGTTCCCACCGGTTCAAAATAGGCCGGATTACTGAACATGGCAACACCGACGGCCATCAGGGTCTCCGGACCGGCCGAGGAGAAGCGCATGTTGAAGTAGTCATCGCCATAGGCATCCGGTTGCGTCCAGTAGTAGTAGTCGGTCGTCCAGTATTCCTGGCGATAGCACATGGTGTACGGAATCCGGTCGCAACAGAGGTCCGCGCCAAACAGGAAGGCATAGTCTCCCGTCCAGGAGTACCAGTCACCCCAGAGCGCAAACGTGTGGCGATCGGTTGCCGATGAGCCATCGTCCGAAAGGAATGCCAGGACGTCGCCGGGATCGTTCTGACTGACGGCGCATCCGATGTAGAACTCCACATTGGAGAACACGAACGGACCACCGGCAGTCAGCGTCGAAAAGTAGGCGCAGAAATAACAGTACGAGCCGGCATCCGGCAATTCCGAATTGTCAACCAGGATGGAGTCAATCGGATTGAGACTACCGTCGTACAACAAAACCCACATGTCAGGGGCCCCAACAATAGCAGGGCCGTAGACACCGATACACACCGTCAAGAGGGTACAATTGTATCCTTCTTCCGGCGTCATCCTCATGAGATAGTTCTCAATCGGATAGTCGGGATCCGGGAGCGTCCAAACATAGGCGGCGGCGCCACCGGAGTAGTCCAGGAACTCACAGAAATAATCCGGAGGCAGGACCGTCATCGGGGTCGCCAGCGCTTTGGCCGGAACCGGACGATCGAAGACTTCGATCGGCTTGGTTGCCATTTTCAGATTCGTAAGCCAGCGGATAGTCGGAAGTCGGTTTCTTGGGGGAATCGGAACTAAAAGCCGCACTACCCAAGGTCAACAACAACCCTAAAGTAAGTACCGCAATTGTCAGCTTTTTGTTAAGCAACATTTATTTCCTCCTTAAAATTAGGAACTAAGGTAAACTTGTCATCCAAAGCCTGAAATGAAGCCAAACACAGAAGTCTCTCTATTGTCGGCAAGAAGTTGTAATTCTTTTCCGAACCATAGGGGGTTCTTCCGGTCATGCGACCTCTTTTCAAAAATCCACTATTGTCCAGGGAGGTGTGGATATATGCTTCAGTCAACAAATTCATAGTCATTCCTATTGGAGTAAGGAATCAAATTACAGCCGTCACTCGACTGTATTCAACCCCGAAATGTTGTGTTGTATACTTTTCATAACTTCTGAGCTCTTATTTCAGCCTTAATTGGCAGATATATTTTCACCTCCTGAAACAATGATTTCTTTTTTACGGTCCGGGAGTTGC
>CAZVNK010000298.1:1637-4103 GCA_964628115.1 uncultured Ignavibacteriaceae bacterium
TATGAAGAAATGAGGCGAATCTTGATCCGGATTGCCTAAGAGAGCAAGGCGCGCAGATCAACCCTTTGCCTTTAGTAACTACCGGTTAATAAAATCCGGGGTTTGAATTGTCGCACTCCACCCTTTCGGGTAGTTTTCCCTTTAGCAGTCGGACATGATAAAAGAAGTAATCAGTTCATCAAGCTATAGCCGCGTACGATTTAATGTGGCTCTCTCGGCGGTCATAACTCAACAGAGCATAGGCACTATCCGGAACTCATGTCGGAGACATGAATCCATGAAGAAATATCAAGTTGTCCGGCACAGATGCCTAAAACACACGCTCACCGTCAAGATATGATTCGTTCGCGTTTTGTCAAGCAAAAAATTCCGCCAAGGCGCATCTTTACCGGCTTTCCGGCGATTTCGCCAATCCCTTGAGCCAAAGGCGCATAGCCGGCGGGAACGGTTTCGGACATCATGAACGACGTCATCATTCGGAGACATAGCCACCAGACTCGACCAAGCGTCTTATCCACTGCACAACATAGCGATACGAGTATTATCTCATGCTATGCTTAACGGTCTTGTCTTCCAATCCCATTTCCCATTTTTTATCGGGAGTCATGAGACAGTATGTATAAAACTTGAACATGGTTACGGTCGAAATGCCCAATAAGCCTTTGACACAATCCCAGTATGACTATATATTGGCGTTTTAATCCCACCCGGGTTGAAACAAGTCAGGGTTCAAGGATGAAACCGCCTGAATACGGCAAGGCTATTACCGGGACTCCGGAGTGACTTTCGTCGGTAGCCGGCGGCCCGTGAATCCTCGGGCGGGAGCAGGGATGTTACAGCGAAACCCGCCAACGGGGTTTACGCGGGAGGACATTGACATGCCGCGATTAAGCACCTCTCGACAGGCCAGAATCGCCGGTCGGACTTTCAAGAATATATTGACGGGCAAACCCATCACAGTGTCATTCGAGGTCACGTACAGTTGCAATGCCGATTGTGAGCATTGCGATTTGGGCGGGTATATCAAAAATGAGCCGAAAATGCCTCCGGAGGCATTCGCCAAATGGATCACGGAATTAACGCCGTCGGTAGCTCAAATATCGGGCGGCGAACCGCTGATCAGAAAGGATTTGCCTGATATTATCCGGGCCATGCGGGCGCGCGACCCCATTCCCGTCTTCGTGGTCACCACCAACGTGGCCATACTCAATGAGGATCGGTATCACATGTACCGGGAAGCCGGGGTCGATCAGTGGTCGTTTTCGCTGGATTATCCGGATGAACGCCACAACGCCTTTCGTCATTTGCACAAGAATTTCGAGCATATTCGGGATTTGTGTAAAGCGGTTTCCGGGTATGGTAATGATGATATCGTACTGGCCTGCGTGGTGCAGAGCGACAACATGCACGATCTTCCTCGGATGGCGGAACTGGCTCGGGACTGGGGAGTTGAGATCTGAGGACCGGCAAGGATCATTACCTTATCAAGTCGGAGGATTATTTGTCGACCCTGACGAGGATTGTCGACAGGCTGGTGGCAATGCAGAAGGACGGGTATCCGATTCTGACGTCGGAGTGGACCATGCGCCAGATGATAGACTTTTTCCGAACCGGCCGTCAGCCGAACTGCCAGGCCGGCAAGCGGTTTATGATTGTCGGGCCGACGGCGCAGTTGACGCCGTGCGGGATGGTGCGTGAGACATACGACTCGCAAAAAGAGCTGATCTGCAAGTTTACCAATAACAATCGGTGTGAACAGTGTTTCACGGCAATTCGTGCCAATTCCGAGAAATCGCCCTATCGTCTGCTGGTCGACGCGCTTCGGGTGGTTCGCAAATAACGAATACGATTTTGCTATTAAAGGGCCCGTTATCCTGACGGGCCCTTTTTCGTAAACAGGAGTCGCGCCTATCGATACGTTTCGGCCGTAAAGGCTGATTTGGAGACGGCCGAAGACACGACAGGAGAACTCGCCTGCGAGGAGTTGCGATTCGTACGAATCGGTAGATGGCAGTTGACAAACCAGGACGCACAGTTGCACATGGCGGGTTCACCCTCCGGATCCTGGTAGATATGTTCGATCAATAATAAAATATCGAGCAGATTGACGGCACAATCGCAGTTGGGATCGCCGGAACAGGTATCATAGGGTATCGGTGCGGGGCCGGCCGGTGTGGAATAGAGATAGTCGATAACATACAGAATATCCAGCAGATTGTAATTCTCATCGTCGTTTGCGTCGCCCGGAACGCAATCGCATCCGGGGCCACAGTCGATATTGGGATAGCGATCGACAGTCCCGGCCGCACCGGGAATCGGATAGGGATCGCCTATTTTACCCTCAAAATCTCCCCAGCAGTTGCCTGTCTCAACACCGTCGTCCCAATAACCGCCGACGACGTCATCCTCGGCATTGAGGTAGTTATCGAGCATATTGTGATGGATGGTTAAATCATAGGCGCTGTT
>CAZVNK010000299.1:0-4096 GCA_964628115.1 uncultured Ignavibacteriaceae bacterium
CTATTCACTCGACCTGGGCATACAGCGGGTATGGGCGGACTTCGCCTTTCAACTCGACAATCCCGGCGATCCGCGAATGCCGTATATCAATATTTATCGCGATCAGGTTTATTCTACCGCCTGGTTAACGATCGGCTATATTTTCAATCTGTGAGTACCGCGCCAGAAAATCGGCGCGAAATTCGGCGAAACGCCCCTCTTTGATCGCAGTGCGAATCCCGCGCATCAGGTTCTGGAAGAAATACGTGGAATGATACGTGGCCAGCACCATGGCGGTGATTTCTGTAACGACGGCACACCTTGCAGTCGCAGTTGGGATCGAGTGGAAGTTCACTGCGGGCGCAGTCGGCATTGCGAAACACCAGCGGGCCTTCCGACGTGAACACCATCCCGGTGCGGGCGTTGCGGGTCGGCAGAACACAGTCGAACATATCGACCCCGTTCGACACCGCCATCAATATATCCTCGGGATATCCCACCCCCATCAGGTAGCGGGGTTTGTCGGTCGGAAGAAATCCGGTGGTAAACGCCAGCGTCTTTTCCATCTCCTCTTTCGATTCACCGACCGCCAGGCCCCCCACGGCATAACCGGGAAAATCGAGTGAGGTGATCTGCTCGGCGGAGAGTTTGCGCAATTCGGGATACACCGATCCCTGCACGATGCCGAACAATGCCGTCCCGGTGGGATGTTCGTTCTCGAGACGAGTAAAATGCGTCAGTCCCCTTTGCGCCCAGTCATACGTGCGCCTGACCGCGGTCGCGGCCAGATCATACTCGGCGGGGTACGGCGCGCACTGGTCGAAGGACATAATGATATCCGCGCCGATGTCGCGTTCGATTTCGATGACTTTTTCGGCGTTGAACTGATGCAGGGAACCGTCATGATGCGACTTGAACGTCGCTCCGTCGTCGTCGATTTTCAACAAATCCTGCAGGGAGAACACCTGAAAGCCGCCGGAGTCGGTCAGGGTCGGTTTGTTCCAACTGCTGAATTTCGCCAGACCGCCAAGCTCGCGGATCAGCTCGTTGCCCGGTCGCAAGTACAGATGATATGTGTTGCCGAGAATGATCTCCGCGCCGCATTCTTCGAGGTCTCCCGATGTCAACGCTTTCACCGCGCCGGAGGTCCCGACCGGCATGAACGTCGGCGTATGCACGACACCGTGCGGTGTGGTAATCGTCCCCAGCCGCGCGGGCCCGTCGACACCGTCCAATGTAAAGGAAAAAGGCGTCATGTCTTGTTCTTCGCGGCCTCACCGTAGCGCGCCAGCAGTTCGGTCAAACCGCCCCGGTATTCACTGGCGGTCGGGCAGTACACCAGCGGTTTGATCAAATCCAGATCGGGGCGACCGTTGTCCAGTAATTTATCTTTATCGATATGCACCGCGACGATTTCCGGGATGAACATTTCATGCGAACCGAGAACATGCGATTGCCGGATTACGCATTCGAGATTGACCGGACATTCGGCGATCATCGGGGCGTCGATTTGGGTCGCCGGCATCGGCGTGAGATTCAACTCTGCGAATTTGTCGACATCGCGTCCGGATTTGGTGCCGCAATAATCGGCGGCAATAAGATTGTCCTCCGATGTCAGGTTGACCACAAAGGCGCGGGCCTCTTTGATAATCTTATGCGAGTGTCGTTCCGGTGTGACCGAAATCGACAACATCGGCGGTTTCGAGCAGACGATGCCGCTCCAGCTGATGGTAATGATATTGGGAGTAAAATCCCCGGCCCGGCAGGATACCATCGTTGCCGGAAGCGGAAACAGCATCGTGTTCGGTTGCAGTTGGACTTTTTCCATCGGCCCCTCTCTTCTAAAATAATATCTCCAGCGTTTTCTCAAGCGAGGATACGCCGGTCAGGGTGATTTGTTTGGCAGTGATTCCTTTGGCGGTTTGCGCCGGCAGAATGATTTTTTCGAAACCGAGTTTGGCGGCTTCGGATGTGCGACGCTCGGCCATGCCGATCGCGCGCACCTCACCGGACAAGCCGACTTCCCCCGCGACGGCGGTTTTGGCGTCGACCGGAACGTCACGAAGCGATGAGACGATCGCGGTCAGCACCGCCAAATCGATGGCCGGTTCGTTCAAACGCAAACCACCGGCAATGGAAACGAACACGTCATTGCCGCCCATCGGAATGCCGATCCGTTTCTCCAATATCGCCAGCAGAAGCGCCAGCCGCTTGTTGTCCAGCCCGCCCGCCACGCGTTGCGGAGTACCATACGATGCCGGCGACACCAGCGCCTGAATTTCCACCATGATGGGACGATTGCCCTCGCATGACGCCGCCACCACCGCGCCGCTTCGCTCTGCCGCATCGGTGTGCGACAGAAACAATAGAGAGGGATTGTCGACCTGATCGAGTCCGTCCGGCGACATTTCGAACACCCCCAACTCCAGCGTGGAACCATAACGGTTTTTGATCGGCCGCAGGAGACGGTACACGTACTGGCTGTCCCCCTCGAAATTGAGAACGACGTCGACCATGTGCTCAAGCACTTTCGGCCCCGCGACCATTCCTTCCTTGGTGACATGCCCGATCAAAAACAGCGCGATATCATGTTTGCGCGCCAGTTCGATCAACCGTCCGGCCGACTCGCGAATCTGCCCCACCGTTCCCGGCGGCGATTGAAACATCCCGCTGGAAACGGTCTGGATGGAATCGACGATCACCACGCCGTATTGATCGCTTTCCACGAGCGCGGTGATGGCTTCGAGCTTGGTGAAATTGACCACCGCGATATTTTCGGAAGCGACGCGCAGCCGCTCGGCGCGTTTCTTGAGCTGGTTGAGCGATTCCTCGCCGGTAACATACAATACCGGCAGGCCCTTGTTCGCGTACGCCTCGGCGGCCTGCAATATCAACGTCGATTTGCCGATGCCCGGCTCGCCCGCCAGAAGAACGGTGCTTCCCCGAAGTAGTCCCCCGCCGAGAACACGGTCGAATTCGGTCAGGCCGGAAACGTATCCGGCGGTGAGTTCGGCGCCGATGTCGGCAAAACGCCGGGGTTTCTCGGAGACATCGGTTGTCCGGCTTCGTTTTTTGTCGATGATGCGCTCTTCGACCAGGCTGTTCCATTCCCCGCATTGATTGCATTGTCCCTGCCAGCGCGGATAGATCGATCCGCATTGCGTGCAGACGTATGCGGTTTTGATTTTTTTCTCCATGCGGATTACGTTATCCGAATCGGGCCGTCGGCGCGGCCGTTGATGAATTGATCGACTTTGTCGTTGCCGGAGTTTTTGACCTGTTCGGGCGTGCCTTCGTATTCGACCACCCCGTCGTGCAACATGACGATGCGATCGGCGGTTTTGTAGGCGGCCTTCATGTCATGGGTCACCGACACCGAGGTTATATCCATCTTACTGCGAAAATCATTGATCAAATCGTTAATGATATCCGACGTGATCGGATCCAGCCCGGTGGTCGGCTCGTCGTATAACAATATTTCGGGATCGGTGGCGATGGCGCGAGCCATCCCGACCCGCTTGCGCATTCCGCCGGACAGATCGGACGGATAAATCTCGCCGGTTCCGGCCATGCCGACCATTTCGAGTTTTTCCTCGACACGGCGGCTTATTTCGTCCTCGGAATATTTCCAACCTTCGCGAAGTCCCAGTCCGACGTTTTCCGCGACCGTCAGCGAATCCAGCAATGCCGCCGATTGAAACAGCATCCCGATTTTCTTGCGCGTTTCGGCCAGTTGTTTTCCCCTGACGGTTTTCATATCCTGATCGAACACGCGCACCGTGCCCCGGTCGGGTTGAATCGTTCAGAACCTGTTTTTTGCCGAACGACTTGGCAATATTCTCGATGTGTATAACCGTATCCATATTTTTACAACCTGAACAGCAGAATCGCCATGACATAGTCGGAGATCAAAATCAGCACCGACGCGATCACCACCGCCTCGGTGGTCGCCCGGCCGACTCCCCGCGCCCCACCGGTGGCATAAAAACCTTCATGACTGCCGATCAAACCGATCGTTGTGCCGAAGACAAAGGCCTTGATAAGGCCGCCGAAAATATCGAACAGCTTGAATGAATTTTTCACGCCGAGTATGAACGTCTCACTCGACACATCCACG
>CAZVNK010000300.1:0-4090 GCA_964628115.1 uncultured Ignavibacteriaceae bacterium
ATTTTCGGACAGCACTGGGCCACGTCGGAACGTTTCGACGATGAGGTCGATCAGGGCGAATTGTATTTTCAGGCCGCCAAGTACTACGCCAACATTTTCCTGCCGATGTCGGCGGGGATGCGCAAGTTTCTGGCCAAACTCGAAAACAAGGGCATCGCGCCCGCCATGCTGGCAACCGATCACGGCCTGATCTGGCGCAAGGATATCGCCGGGATCATGAAGAAATACATCGACTGGAGCGAACAAAAAGCGCGATCCAAGGCGGTCGTGGTGTACGACACCATGTGGGGAAGCACTTCAAAGATGGCCGACGCCATTGCCGAGGGGATTCGCGGCGACGGCGAAATCAGCGTGGGTGTCTTTGACCTGCGGTATAATCATCGAAGCGACGTGATTACCGAGATACTCGATGCCAAAGCGGTGGTGGTCGGATCGCCGGTGCTGAACAAGAACATTCTGCCCAAAATGGCCGACATGCTGATTTACATGAAAGGCCTCGCGCCGTCGAAGAAAATCGGCGCGGCGTTCGGCTCCTACGGCTGGCAGGACACGATCGTGAAACGACTCAATGAAATGCTGACCGAGATGAAAATCGAAGTGATCGACGACGGGGTCAGTGTTAATTACGTTCCCAAACCGGATGATATCAAACGCTGTGTCGCACTCGGCGAAAAAATCCGCGAGGCGATCAAGCAAAATTGATCCGAATATAAACCGATCTCGACGGCCGTTTCGCACAATGGGAATGGCCGTTTTTTTTATTATGATTACTTGGTGAAAATTTCGAAGGCCTTGATGCCGGAAATAGTCGCGATACTGACGATGACACCCGCGATCACCACCCCCAGCGCCAGATACCAAACCGATCGTTTGCGGTCAAGTTTCAACAGCCAGGCCGCGACCGTGCCGGTATACGCGCCCGTGACCGGAAGCGGGATCGCCACGAACAGCATCACGCCCCAATAACCGTATTTGCCGACGTTTTTAACGGCCTTGCGGCGGGTGCGTTCGATATAGCCGTCGAAGATTTTTTTGTAAAAGCCCATTTTGTACAAGCTCTTGTGAATCGTCTCAAGAAAGATATACACGATCGGAATCACCAGCATATTCGACAGCACGCAGATAACGTACGCCTCCCACAGCGGGATATCGTTGGCGACCGCATACGGAATTCGGCCGCGTAATTCGGAAATCGGCAACAGGGACAGTATCAGCGCGTGAATAATCGGGTTGTTCATGTTTCCTCGCGGTTAACGTGTCCGCTATAATACGCAGAATCGGCCGCGCAAACAATCATAATTTGTGATACTCCTCCTCTTGCCGGAACGGTAGAATATACGTATCTTTGGCGAATTGAAATGAGTGATCCATGTTGAACCGCGACGAACGAGAACAACTGCGCCGGGAGCTGGAGAAACGACTGCATATTAAAATCCGTCCCCGGGCAATCCGCGCGATCGATGTCAACTCGGCCCAGCACTGGCAACCGGCCATGCTGATCGAGGTGGGCAAGACGTATCGCGATCTGGAATACGATGCCCCGCCCGACCGGGTGCTGGCGATTTTCGAATCGACCACGTTTCTGGTTTGCAGTCAATCGCGCGGTATCGAGGGCGGGATCCCGTATTTTTTCAGCAAGGAGGACGTGCGGCGGGTTGAGGCATTACCCGAAACCGCCGACTGATTTCCGTTTCTCACCCCCTTGCTTTTGTTCGGATATTGTATTTATTACGTCAAACTGTAAATCTCAAAGGTTAAGAGGCATTATGACCACCGCAACCAAACCTGCCGTTCGGACGATTCCGCAACGCGCGGATATCGAAGACAAATACAAATGGGACCTGACCGATATTTATAAAACCGAAAACGACTGGGAAGCCGATTTCAAAAAGGCCCAGGGGCTGATCGAAAAGGCCGCCGGTTTTGCCGGCAAACTGGCCGACTCGTCGCAGACGCTGTTCGACTGTCTCGAGATGCGCAGTGAACTGTCCATGATCTGCGACAGTCTCAACCAGTATGCCCGCCGTAGTCAGGATCTCGACAATCGTGTCTCCAAATACCAGATGCTGACCGAACGCGCCGCCATGCTGACGTCGAAAGCCGCGGCCGCGTTCTCGTTCGTCGAGCCGGAAATTCTGACCATTGACGACGATCACCTGAAGGCGATGGCGGGGCAGTTTCCCAAAACCGATATGTACGATTTGTATATCAAGGATTTAATTCGCTCCCGTCCGCATATTCGTTCGGCGGAGGTCGAGGAGGTGCTGGCCAATTCGGTGATGATGGCGCGCGGCCCGGATACGATTTTCACCATACTCAACGAAGCCGATCTGAAATACCCGGCAATCAAAGATGAAGACGGCAACGAGGTTCAACTGACCAAGCAACGCTATATCAAGTTCATGGAATCGTCCGACCAGCGCGTTCGCAGGGACGCCAACGACGGATTCATGTCGGTGTACAAGGAGCATCTCAACTCCCTCGGCGCGATGCTGGCCTCGGCGGTCAACGGCGACGTGTTCTACGCCCGCACCCGCAAGTACGAAAGCGCTTTGCATCATGCGCTCGACGGATTCAATATTCCGGTATCGGTGTACCATTCCCTGATCGAAACCACCGAAGCCGGTCTGGCGGGTTTGCACAAGTGGATGGCGCTTCGCAAGAAAATCCTCAAACTGGATGCGCTCTATCCGTACGACGTGATCTGTCCGCTGTTCCCCGAAGAAAACTACGAGGTTCCGTACGAGGAGGCGGTGCAGGAAACGCTTCGCGCCACGGTTCCGCTCGGCGAGGCATATCAGAAGGATTTGCGTCACGCTTTCGACAATCGCTGGGTCGACGTGTTCGAAACCGAGGGCAAGGGAAGCGGCGCGTACAGCTCCGGCATTTACACCTCGCATCCGATTGTCCTGATGAATTACAGCGACACGGTCGACAACATGTTCACGCTGGCGCACGAGATGGGGCACGCCCTGCATTCGCATCTGTCATGTCGCAATCAGCCGTACCAGAAAGCGCAATATTCGATATTCGTTGCCGAGGTCGCGTCGACCCTCAACGAGGGATTGCTTCTCCAGCACTTGTTGAAGAAAGTCACCGATACGAAGAAGAAGCTGTTTTTACTCAACCGGCATATCGACAACACCTTCGGGACGTTTTTCAACCAGGTGTTTTTCGCGCATTTCGAATTGAACATACACGAGATGGTCGAACACGGCGAGGCGCTCTCGCCCGACGGCATGAATACGATGTGGGAGGAGTTGACGAAGAAGTACTACGGCGACGCGCTCACGCTCGATGAGTACGCCAAGTACAAATGGTCGCGTATCCCGCATTATTACGTTACCTATTACGTGTACCAGTACGCCACCGCCTATGCGGCGTCGCAGGCGATTCTGGACAAATTCATCGCGGGCGAAGAGGGTATCGTCGAGAAATATCTCGGCCTGCTCCGTTCCGTCGGCAGTGAATACCCTATCGACCAGCTGAAACGGTGCTGGGTCGATATAACCACCGCCGATCCGGTGAAGGCGACGTTGAAACTTTTCGCCGAGCAGGTCGACGAGGTCGAAAAACTGGCCGAATTGTAACGCGTTGAGAATGTCGAAACCGTAGATTTTCCGTAGGGCAGGATTCCTGTTGAAGACCCTGAGTTTTCGAAGGGTGATCCTGCCTTTTTTATTGTCGCTCCCCCTTCCTCGCGTGGTTCGGGAGAAGGATTTCGGCGTGCGGCTCGCATTTCAAATCAAACATTCCGACAGCAGAGCTGTCGGTTACCTGGTTTTTTCGATGGCCGTGCCCCGCCAGTTGCGGCGGGGAGATGTAACATATAAAGAAACCGAAGCCAATAGCGTTTCGGTTTCTTTGTTATAGCGAGAATTTCGCCTCTTCCACAAGAACTTCGATTATTCCATGCCTGTGGTCGGCGGGTCCTCAGACCCGCCGTGCGTCAACGTCTTAAGGCATTGGTGGTTGATTCGGGATCGACCGATTACACGCAATGTGCGCAAGCGAAACAGGGGTGCCCCGCCGCTTGGGGCTTGTTGAAAAACCTCGGTTTTTTGGTTCAGATAGTACATGCCGGCCTTTT
>CAZVNK010000301.1:0-4089 GCA_964628115.1 uncultured Ignavibacteriaceae bacterium
GATCGGTATGACGTTTGCAGGGTAACGCCCTCCCGCTCCGGGAATAGGTGTGCGCAGGCCTCAGATCTCCCTGCCGTGGCTGTCGCTGTCGCAGAGGTATTCGTTCTTGACGGCGTATGAACATACCGACCGTCGCAACGATTACTATCGCGACGGGCTGATTGTCGCGCAGGATGACGTCGAGGGGGATAATTTTATCGGCAAGGTATCGCAACGCCTCGGGGGATACCATTACAAATTTCTCACCGCGTTATATTACAAATACATGGACGTTCGAGCCTCCGATCGACGGTTGTATGCCGACGACGTGTCCGTGACGTTCGCATCCGACAGTTTGTATCACTTCGTTGAGGGACAAGTGGGAATCGAGCATATTCAGTATGTGAGAACCAGACGCATCAATATGTTTTCTCGCGACGAGGATGTCGATCTGGTCAGCGGCGTCTATGTGAAATTCGGTCGGGCCTGGGATGCCGGAAGCGGGCGACGGCTGTATGACAAATTCACGCTGGAGACCCATCTGGATCGCTATTGGCACTCTCATTTGATTTTGGCCGATTATGAGCGGAATGAGTGGTTCAATGGCGGCGTTAGCTATAGAAAGCGTCAGGATGTTTCGATAAGATATTATTATAACAGACTGACGTGGTTTACTCCGTTGGTCGCGGTCCGGCATACCCGCGATATCAGGCAGGATCGAATGCGTTTTTTGTATCTTGGCGGAAACGAGGGAATCCGGGGCTATCCCCGCAATTATTGTAACGGTGAAAAACTATTGCTGATAAATTTCGAACCGAGGTTTTTTCCGGGAATACGGTTTTTGTCGCATGAGGTCGGTGCGGCGCAGTTTGTGGATTTGGGGCAATGTTGGAATCATGGCGAGGATTTGGGGTTTTCCGATTTTAACTGGACGGTCGGCGTGGGAATCCGGATTGGCGCGGAACGTATTGCCCAGGAAGAGGTTCTGCGGATCGACCTGGCCTATGCGGGAAGGTCGAAAACCTGGGAAATCTCATTTGGGATGGGACAGTTTATAAACTAATGTTTTAACGAGTCTTGCCGTAAGTACTTATAGGCCTTGACAATCAGGGCTTTTGACGTAAATTATGAATGAGGGTAACCAGTCATATCGCGGGGTTTTATGGTCTCGCCGGATGTATAGGATATAGCATGATGAAAAGAACAGCGAAAAAAACATTTATCTGTATTCTGTTTTTCGTGGTGATTGCGCCGCTGACGGTCAATGGAGAAATGGAGCATCGCGACTATTCATCATCGGTTATGACGCTGATCGATATGGCTTTTCATGAGGGAGACATATCCGAAGGCGAGCGCGTTCTGTACACACTTCAGGCGTTCCGCGATCCGAGCGCGCTTCCGGCGGCATATCAACCGGTCAATCCGATCCCGATAAAAAGCGGCACGCCGTATATTCTGCAAGCCATGAAAAACTGGGACGCCATGAGTCCGGAACAACAAACGCAGGCGACGGCGCTGATGACACGCGCCATGCTGGACTCGGTGTATATTTCGCCGGGCAATCACTTTCGCATCCATTACGGTTTCAATTATCCCGACTCGGTGCCGGCCGATGATCTCGATAGCTCCGGAATCCCCGATTACGTGGAACGGGCGGCGTTGTACGCCGACAGCGCGTATCACATGTATCAGGAGGTGTACGGATATTTGCCGCCTCCAGTGAAAAACGATTCACTGTATACTATCAATCTGCGAAAACTGCTGAACGTATACGGTCAGACCTGGCCGACGCTACCCGGGGATTCTTCCTGGGACGATTATACCACGTACATGGACGTCGACTGCAACATGTCCAACATTCTTCCCAATGACGATCCCGAAGGGGATCAAATCGGTGCATTGAAAGTGACCGTGGTGCATGAATATTTCCATGCCACCCAGTGCGCCTATGATGCGTTCGAGGAGGAATGGTGGATGGAATGCACGGCGGTGTACCATGAAGAACTGCTGTTTCCCGAAGTGAACGACAATTATAATTTCCTGCCGTACTTTTTCGATTGCCCCGACACGTCGCTGTTGATCGATTCCTATCACGCGTACGGGGCGTTTGTCTGGCCGATGTATCTGGTCGACCGGTTCGGATACGACGTGATCAAAGCGACTTTCGAGTACGCCCGCTATCATACCATCATTCCGTCACTCGACAGTGTTCTGGCCGGTTACGGCGAGACGGTGCGATCGGTGTTCTCGGAGTTTACGGTATGGAACTATTTTACCGGAGAACGGGCGGGCACCGTGTCATATTACGCCGATGCCGGTGATTATCCGCTGTCGCTGACGGATCAGACCGCGAGTCGCTGTCCCTTTACGGGCCTGACTCCGGTGAAGGCCCCCGACGCTATGGGATGCAATTATATCGTCGCCTATCCCGATTCCAGCGAGAACGGGGGGTTGAAGCTGAATTTCGACGGCGGTGGGACCGCGGTCTGGGGGTTTTCCTACCTGGCGTTTGCCGGTGACGAAATTCTGGTGTTCGAGGACTGCGAAGTCGATCTTTCGGGGCGGACCAAGGCGGCGATTTACGATTATCTGCGTTATGACTCGCTGGTGTTCATTCCGGCGGTGCTCTCGCCGTTCCATTACGATCATGAGTACGTGTTCGACATGGCAATCCTGCCGTTCGGCGACGCCGACGGTTCCGGTGAAATAAATCTTCTGGATATCCTGTTACTGATCGGAAATTTATACAGCGGCGGACCGCCGCCAACTTACGATTATTATATGGGCGATGCCGACGGATCGGGCAGAATCAATCTTCTGGACGTTCTGTATCTGATCGATTATGTCTATGAAGACGGTCCCGTGCCGGTGGTTTACCGTCCCTGATTTCATGCCTCGTGACAGTATGTGACAAGCCGGGCGGAAATATTTTCCGGTTTATGTCGTAATTCATGGTCAAGACTCGCAATGAGTACGGATATTAGCGACGAAATCATGTCCGTACGTAATGTACGGTTAGTACGGTTACTCGATTTGAAATACAAAAATATGGAGCGATTGAGATTTTTATCCTTGACTTAAATTGTTGAAACTGTTATAGAAAGTATGGATAGAGGATACTACATCTTAATTACCAGTCGAATGGTTCTGAGGTAACACGGAAGTTTGCCTCGTCACACAGAGAGGGGGAGCAATGGTCGGAGGTTTTGAACCGAAGATCTTAATCTGTGAAGACTGCGGTGAGGAGTTTGTTTTTACCGCTCAGGCCCAGGAGTACTTCGCCGAGAAAGGGTACACGGAAGAACCCAAACGGTGCAAGCACTGCTACATGAAGTACAAGCGTGACCGGCGTGGGCAAACCACCACGCGTAATGGGAATTACTATTCCCAGCAGGATGCATCGTACTTCGGCCGCGCCAAATGAAAAGCCCCTGTCATAGCGACAGGGGCTTCGCCTCGGACCGAGTCAGCCGCGGGGGAGGAAACGGCTGAACACTCGGTCGTGCTTTGCAAAAGGGGTCATTTCACGAGAATCATCTTTTTGATTCGTGATTCGCTTTCGGTTTGCAGTCGGTAGAAGTATACTCCCGACGATAACCGTTTGCCGTCGTCATCGGTGCCGTCCCAGGTAACGGTCAGGTTTCCGGCCGGGCACGGTTCATCGATCAGCGTCCTGACGGCCCGACCGAGAAGGTCGTGCACGACAATGGTGACGTCGGCGGTCGACGGCAGGAAGAAATCTATGCTGGTTTGCGGATTGAACGGATTCGGGTAATTTTGTCCGAGATGAATCCCGACGGGCAGAATGTCTGTCGGTTCCTCTTCCTCTTCTTCTTCCTCCTCTTCACCGCTTGAAATCGATACCTGCAAATCCATGGTCATGACGGCGGCCGACGCGGAAATATTGGTGACGGCCAGGCCGGTATTGTCTCCGGCATAGGAGTTGGTGTTCGGAGTTGTGGCGGGGCTGAACGTTTCGGCGCCGCTGGAACCGGGAAACGGATCGCCGGTGTTGCCGATCGATTGTTTCTGTTCGATTTCGAACAGACCGTCGGCCTGTTCCAGCGCTACCAGTAAATGGCCGGAACTGGTGTGTTCAGGGTACCATTC
>CAZVNK010000302.1:0-3318 GCA_964628115.1 uncultured Ignavibacteriaceae bacterium
AGGTGCGGATCACCAACGAGGGCGCCCAGGCGCTGTATCGGGCCTTCGGCTTCGAACGCGCAAGTCTCGGCCAACTGATGGGACCGAAAGTCATCCTGCGCGGGATTCGTGCCGTCCTGACCGGCGGTCATTGGGCGGGACGACTCGAGGGCGATGGTTTTCAACTGCCCGGCCGCGTTTTGATTCACAAGGGAATAATCACACAGGTCGTTCGCTACCGCACTGCCGCCGATCATCCCGATTTCGCCGAACTGGCCGGACTCTCCCCGGCCCTATCGGACTCGTAAACCCGCGATTTTGACCGCACCCCGATGATACCCGTCCGGGAACAATGCCTCGAATTCATCCAGCTCCAAACCGAACGCGTCGCACGTTTCATACACCGTCGGAACCTTACTATCCCTGGCGTATGATTCTCGCAGAAACGTGATGATATCCCAATGCCGCCCGGTAAGGCCGTCCGGCATTTTCAACTCCCCGGCCTTGAACACCGCAAACCGTTCGTCCCATTCTCCGGCGTCGACCAGAAATCCCCGCACGTCCGTGCGGTAAACCTTCTCAACCTCCGGTTTCTGCGCCTGCGGAGCTTTCAGCCACGAGGCGTTGAGAAATCCCTCCCGGTAGGTCATCCCCGCCAGTTTGCAGGCGCCGCGAAGGTACCCCGTCGGAAACAGCTTCTGCAAGGCATGCAAGTGCAGGCTGTTGGCCCGGCAGGTTTGATACACCAACGGACATTTGCCTTCATCACGATAGGCGTCGCGAATGTAATTGATCACTTTCCAGTGGTCAAGCGTCAATCCGTCGTGAATTCCGACTCCCGATGCGGTCGCACGCGCGAAGTCCTCGTCCCACTGATCGTAATCCAGCAGGAATCCCTCCATGTCGACCTCGTACGTCTTGCCGTTCGCAGTTATGGAATGCATAATCGCTCCTTGATAAGGATAACGAGCGTTATCACCTGCCTATAATATACAATTGTGCGGATTATATCAAAATGAAAATATCAGGCGGCGAATCGTAAATTCGCCGCCTTCTCACCAAAACCTATTTGCGCATCATCCGTGACATCGGGTCCCAGGCCGGAAGGATCTCCGGCTTCCGTTCGAAAAGCTTCAATATCTTTTCGGGCACGTAGGTTTTTTTCACCACCACGTCGTAGACGTACATATCGAACCACTCGTCGTACATCGTGAAATACCCCTTGTCCCCGTCGTCGTCCCCCCAGCTGTTCTCCACCAGCCATTTGACCGGCTTGCCGTCGACCGTGTCGACGCCGATCAACGCCATCATGTGATTCGATGAACTCTCGAAATACCGGGCGCGATCCTCCCTGGACATGTTCAGATCACTGCCGAACAGCGCCCCGTAATCGAAGATATTCATCGCCATGATACCCCGACCGCGATCCTGATCCTTGCCGACGTCGCATGAAAACACCACCACCTGGCTGTCCAGAAGTGATTTCAGCGCCAGCTCCTTGAGAACGCTCATTTCCACGTTCACATAATGAAAATCCTCGGCGTCGTACATGTCCCGCGACAGCGCACATGTGTAATGTTCGCCGTACGGCTTGAGCGGATTGTTGAATATCGTGACGTACTCATCGAGATCGATCCCGACGAATTCCTCGTAAAAACCGCGCGGCGTGTATGTCTTCTCTTCGCTGATGGTCGAATCCTTCGACTCGTATCGCCAGACGAATTCCGTCGGTGGAACCCCGAGATTCATCGCCAGCATGCTGAATATTTCACGCAGGACGTTTTCCTTTTTCGCTCTCAGTTCAGTCAGCGATTTGCCCTCGGCGTGCATATCGCGCAGGATCGCCGCACTCTGCCGGAGTTTTCTG
Organism: uncultured Ignavibacteriaceae bacterium; assembly: GCA_964628115.1. Taxonomy (GTDB): domain Bacteria; phylum Zixibacteria; class MSB-5A5; order GN15; family PGXB01; genus JAFGAL01. The sequence goes on from CAZVNK010000302.1 coordinate 1,847, forward strand.
CTGATCACGCGGTTCATCGTTCCGGTCTTGCCGGAGTTGTTGGTTTCCGGCATGATCTCTTTCGGAACCGCGCCGTACTTGTCGATCAACGCCGTCACATAACTCCAGTATCCGCCGTCGCCGAACGGATGCTCGAGAAGCAGTTGCAATTCCCGATCCATCACGTCGCGGTCGCGGAAGGCGATCACGTATTCCAGAAAGCAATTGGCCTTTTCCAGCTTGTCCCAGAACGCCAGATAATTCTGCGAAAATTCGAAATCCTTGAGATTATTCTGCTTCATGACTAAAGGACGAATCACGTTCAGGCTGGCGAACAGCCAGCATCGCCCGCTCGATTTCTGGTCGGTAATTCCACCCACGTCGATTTTGAAATTGAAATGGTCATTGTGTCGATTCAACACTTCGCGATTCAACGCCAGTTTGTCGATATCGTTGTTCGTGACCGCATTATACACCGCTCGCCCCCTGAAATCGGGCGTGAAGGCCTTCTGAAAGTCCGTGATCATGGCCGGAGTCAAACCGCCCTCGCCGGCAATAGACAGGCCGGGCCATCCCGACAGTATTCCGATAAACATGCACATCGCCAAAAAACGGGTAAGTGATCTCATGGGTACTCCTGCATGGTGGTAAGATGATACATTATATTGAATATAGCGATTCGGCGTATTCCTGTCAATCGACTCGCCCGCCATACCCGACCTGAAACCCTTGCGTTTTAAATTATTTTGCCTACCTTGTCTATCCGACACACGATAAAAAAACGGATGATCATATATGAACACCTACCTGGCCTGTTTTCCCTGTTTTATCCGGCAGGCATACGACGCCGCGCGTTTCGCCACTGCCGATGTATCTGTCCACGAACGCGTCCTGCGCGACGTACTGCAAACCGTCGCGACCATGGACATGCACCTGACGCCGCCGGAGATGGGGCAGTTCATCCACCGGCGCATCCGCGAATTGACCGGAAACCCCGATCCCTACCTCGAGGTAAAGGATCGCTTCAACCGACTTGCGCTGGAGCTTTATCCCGACCTGCAACGTCGCGTCCACAGTCACTCCGATCCGCTGGACATGGCGGTGCGTCTCGCCATCGCCGGCAATATCATTGATTTCGGCCCCCGTTGCGACCTGTCGGTCGAAACCGTAAAAGAAACCATCGACTCGGCGCTGACCACCTCTATACATACCGCCGCTCTCGATCACTTGCGATCCGCTATCGATTCTGCCGAGAATATTCTCTTTCTCGGCGACAATGCCGGCGAAATAGTCTTTGACAAGCTCCTGTTGGAACTTCTGCCGCGTGAAAAAATCACGTTTGCCGTCAAAGGAGCGCCGATCATCAACGACGCCACCATCGAAGACGCCGTGGCGGTCGGCCTAAACGATCTGGTAGAGGTGACTGATCACTCATTTCATAGCCAGGACGTGATTGTGCGATTTTAGTTGATTTTTCTTTCAAAACATTCAGA
>CAZVNK010000302.1:3328-4087 GCA_964628115.1 uncultured Ignavibacteriaceae bacterium
GTCGGACTTACCGATCTGGTCGAGGTGATCGACAACGGCACCGATGTCCCTGGGACGATTCTGTCGCAGTGTTCGGAGAGTTTCCGCAAACGGTTCGAGGATGCCGATCTGGTCATCGCCAAAGGGCAGGGCAATTACGAGTCGCTCAGCGACGTCGATAAAAACATCATCTTCCTACTCAAGGCCAAATGCCCGGTTATCGCCGAGCACCTCGACTGCCCGGTCGGAAGCATGGTCATTGCCGGAACGCAAAATGAATTCCGGACAAAATAAATCGGGGTTGCCGAATCGATAGCCGACAACCCCACACTGCGCGACGTCCGCGAGTACATATCTATGTACCAGGACTTTTGTCCCCACCGGGACATTCCATGTCCTCGGACAGTTTCAGTATTCGCTCGTAGGGTAAAGCCAACCAGCTTTCCACCTGAGCCGCGCCGTGCGACCGGGTCAACATTGAAACCTTCGCAGCCGTTTCTTCACCAGGAGCTTCGTAAATGTGCATGGAGTCCCAAGACCCCATCAATGCATAATGAGCCTTGAATTCCACCGTAGGGCACTTCTCTTCAATCTCCTTTAGCCAGGTACGACCTCTTCTGGCCCGGTCTTTATGTTTTACACCGATTTCAACGATCTGCGCGTTTTGTGACGCCAGCTTCGTCATAAGGACAAATATTTTCATCAGACCGCCTCCTGTTAATTGCCCCGGATGTGCTTGCCTGATGCTGTGTCGAAGTCATGAGATCAAAGATGAATAAC
>CAZVNK010000303.1:0-3553 GCA_964628115.1 uncultured Ignavibacteriaceae bacterium
ATCCTTGGTCTTGGACAACGGCGTCGGGACACAGATCGAAACGTTGTCCATCTGCCTTAATTGTTTGGGATCCGTGGTGGCGCTCAGTTTGCCGGACTGCACCAGATTGGCGACGGCGCTGTCGGGCACGTCGTCGATATCGGATTTCCCGGCATTAACCAGATTGACTTTATCCTTGGCGATATCAAAACCCACGACCGAAAAACCGGCCTCACCGACTTCGACCGCCAGCGGTAATCCGACATATCCCAGACCGATAATGCCTACCTTGGCCTTGCCATCTTTTATTTTTTTGAGCATGTTACTTAACATCGTGTCACCTTTATCATCATGCGGTTACTGTTTGTCTCTCCAGTATTCGAGCGTGTCATGCAGGGTGTCTTGCAATCGATACTGTGTCCTCCACTGCAACTGATTATACGCCTTTTTATTGCTTCCCCGCAACACGGGGATGTCTGCTTTTCTAAATCGGCTTGTATCGGTATCAACCTTAATATTCACAGGCGAGAGATGCAACAGTTTTTCAAGTACGCTTTTAATCGCCACCGCCTTCCCGGATGAAAACTGATAAACCTCTCCGGGTTTGCCGCGAACCGCCATCAGGTAATAGCCGCCGACCACGTCGCGAACGTCGGAAAGATCGCGCCTGACCGACAGGTCGCCGACCTTCATCACCGGTCGCCCATGCCCGGCCTCAATTGCCGCGATCTGCTTACAAAACGACGGCACGACAAAGGTTTCACTTTGCCTCGGCCCGGTGTGGTTGAACGCCCGCCCGATCACCACCGGCAGGCGATACTGCCGGGCATAATAGGCCGCCAGAAATTCACCCGCCGCCTTGGATATTCCATACGGAGAAACCGGATTCAGCGGCTGGCTCTCGGTCAGCAGTTTGCCGGACGGAGAAAATATCCCGTAACATTCCGAGGAACCGATAAACACCAGCCGTTTGAGTTTCGTCAGCCCGACAGCCGATTCGAACACGTTTAGGCTTCCGGTGAAATTGACGTCATAAGTCAGCCGTTCCTTCCGAAACGACTGCCCCACCGACGCGAACGCCGCCAGGTGAAACAGATAACGTGGCTTGATTTTTCTCAGATACGAGTCGACCCGAGCCGGTTTGGTGATATCGAACCGGTCCAGCGTCAGATCGTTTTTAATATGACGAATATTGTCGAGCCGTTCCCCCGGCGCAAGAATACCGTACACCCGATACCCTTTCGCCAGCAGTAATTCGGCCAGATGGGAGCCGGCAAAACCGGCCACCCCGGTTACGACCACGTCGCCGCGTCGACTCATGATTTGCTTTGGCCCAAACGTTCCAGATCGGCATCGACCATCATTTTCACCAAACCGCGAAAATCGACCGCCGGATCCCATTTCAACTTGTCATGCGCCAGCGAGGAATCCCCGAGAAGGAAATCCACTTCGGCGGGACGGATAAAACGCGGGTCGGTGACGACGTATTTTTGATAGTCCAGCCCGACGTGGGCGAAGGCGGTATCGACGAACTCCTTCACGGAATGCGACTTCCCGGTGGAGATAACGTAATCGCCCGGTTCGTCCTGTTGTAGCATCAGCCACATCGCCTTGACATAATCGCCGGCGTAACCCCAATCGCGTTTGGCATCGAGATTGCCCAGCGCCAGATTTTTGGCCAGCCCCAGCTTGATCCGCGCGACACCATCAGTAATTTTGCGCGTGACGAATTCCAGCCCGCGACGGGGCGATTCATGGTTGAACAGAATCCCCGAATTGGCGTGGATGTTGTAGCTTTCCCGATAATTGATCGTGATCCAGTGCCCGTACACTTTGGCGACGCCATAAGGCGAACGCGGATAAAACGGTGTTTTTTCATTTTGCGGAGTCTCCTGGACTTTGCCGAACATCTCCGACGACGACGCCTGATAAAAACGGATTTTACGATTCAGCAAACGGATACCCTCAAGTATCTTGGTCACCCCCAAGGCGTCGAACTCGCCGGTCAGCACCGGCTGATTCCAGGAGGTCGGCACGAACGACTGCGCCGCCAGATTGTAGATTTCATCCGGCTTGGCCTCTTCGATGACATTGATCACCGAAAGTTGATCGAGCAGATCGGCTTGTAGCAGTGTTATATCATCCCGAATATGATTGATGCGTTCGAAGGATTCGGTCGACGCCCGGCGCACCATCCCGAAAACATCATACCCCTTCTCCAGCAGAAAATCGGCAAGATATGAACCATCCTGCCCGGTAATGCCAGTAATGAGAGCCCGCATATAACTATCTCCCGTGTTATTTTCTATTTGTAACGGCCAATATATACTTTTAAAGTTTTAACGGCAAATGGTTTCAGGAAGCCGGAAAAAGGGGATTGGAATACCAAAAAACGCGGCCGGGACCGATGTCCCGACCGCGCATGATTAAATACGAATGCGTCCTATGCAAGAGTCGCTTTGACGCGATCTTCCTGAGACATCGCGGCGAATTTCGCCACCTTGTTGAGATCGAGCTTCAAACCCTGCGCGACCCCGGTGCCGTAGTCCTTGTCGGCCTTGTAAAAAATGGCCGTCTGACGGTACTGCAAATGCTTTTTGGCATTGCCGAGATGCGCCACGATATTGCCGACCAGATGCTCACGGTCTTTTTTGGTCATGACCTTGCTGAAAAGCATGCCGGCCTGCGCGAAATCATCGTTGGGATGCGTATACTCATACCGCGCGATATCACCCTCGGTAACCAACGGCGGTTCCTCGGCCTTCGGATCAGGCGTCGGGCCGCCGACCGTGTTCGGGTAATAATTCGGCTCGCCGCCGGAATTACCGTCGGTTCGCATGAATCCGTCACGCTGGTAATTGTTCTCCGGGTTGCCGTGCGGCGCATTCACCGGAATCAAATGGTAGTTGGCCCCGAGACGATGCCGATGAGTGTCGTGATAGCTGAACAACCGCCCCTGAAGCATCTTGTCCGGCGACGGTGCGATGCCGGGAACCAGATTGCCCGGCGAGAACGCGGCCTGCTCGACGTCGGCGAAATAGTTCTCAGGATTGCGGTTTAAAACCATCCGGCCCATCGGAATCAACGGATAATCGCCATGCGGCCAGACCTTGGTGATATCGAAAATATCCCACGCATAATTCGCCGCGTCCTCGGGCGGCATTACCTGGATATGCACCTTCCACGACGGGAAATCGCCTTTGGCGATCGCGCCATACAAATCGCGCGTGGCATGGTCGGGATCGGTTCCGGCCAGATGACTCGCTTCCTCACGGGTCAATGTTTTAATCCCCTGCTCGGTTTTGAAATGGATTTTCACCCAGTAATACTCGCGCTGACTGCGGTAAAACATGAAGGTGTGCCCGCTGTAGCCGTTGAGATTGCGGTACGATGCCGGCGTACCCCGGTCGGAAAACAGCACGGTCACCTGATGCACGCTTTCGGGAGTCAGCGACAGGAAATCCCAGAACATGTCGGGATCCTTGCAGTTGGTGGCGGGGTTGCGTTTCTGGGTGTGAATGAAATCGGGGAATTTCAACGGGTCGCGGATGAAAAACACCGGCGTGTTGTTGCC
>CAZVNK010000303.1:3563-4067 GCA_964628115.1 uncultured Ignavibacteriaceae bacterium
TGGTGGAACAAAACTTCACCGCGAATCCGCGCGGGTCGCGCTCGGAATCCGCCGAGCCTTTTTCTCCGCCGACCGTCGAGAAACGAACGAACAGGTCGGTCTTCTTGCCGACCTTGGAGAGAAATTTGGCCTTGGTGTACTTCGTAACGTCGTCGGTCACCTCGAAATACCCGAACGCCCCCGCCCCCTTGGCGTGCACCACCCGCTCGGGAATCCGCTCCCGGTCGAAATGCGCCAGCTTGTCCAAAAGGTGCATGTCCTGCACCACCACCGGCCCGCGGGCCCCGACGGTAAGCGAATTCAGATCATTGTCGACCACCCGCCCCTGGCTGGTGGTCAGTTTGGATTTCTTTTTCGCCATGTGAATATCCCTTTCATAAATAATACTATATAGTAATTACTACTATTGATTGACTTGCGTATACTTTCGCTTCATGCGCATTCCTCCCTACTGCGATTAATTGTCTTTACACTTCTGACAGATACCGTTTAAAATCACCCGTT
>CAZVNK010000304.1:0-1988 GCA_964628115.1 uncultured Ignavibacteriaceae bacterium
GCACCCAGTCCGAATCCCGCCGCGGAGATCCCGGTGATCAGTCCCTTGCGATCCGCCGCGGGAGCGGCGGAAGTCATCGTCAGTGATATCACCTGCAATGATCCCCGGCGGACGTTTTTGCGTTCCGGAATACGCGATGCCGCCGAGAAAGCCGGGGCGAAAGTGATTCTGCCGTCCGAGGACGATTATATCAACGTCGATCTGGGCGGCAAATTGCTGACCGGCTGGCCGGTGCTGAAATATTTCGTCGAAACCGACCGCCTGATCAACATGCCGATTGTCAAACAACACTCGCTTTCGACCTGTACTATCGCCATGAAAAACCTGTATGGCATTCTCGGCGGGCAACGTCACCGCCTGCATCAGGATATCGACCAGTCCATTGTCGATCTGGCGGCGTTTGCGCGGCCGACGTTGACCGTGGTCGATGCCACCCGGGTGCTTCTTCGTAATGGGCCGCAAGGAGGATCACTCGGCGACGTGGCCGAGGAACACACCGTCATTTGCGCCACCGATCAGGTCGCGGCGGATTCACGGTCTGCGGAATTTTTGGGATATACCGGCGATGAGGTCAGCCATATCAAGCTGGCACAGGAAACCGGACTGGGAACTGTCGACTATCGCAGTGCGGGATATAAAGAAATACTGTCATGACCATCCGAACCGTAAGAAATCTCCGTCGCATTTCACAAGCGTTGTTTTTTCTGATCTTTTTCTGGCTGATTCTCCGCACCAATTTCGATGTTTCACTCGGCATGACCGAATCGGGGGAAATCATACTCCCCTATCCGGTCTCGATTGCACTGGAATTCGATCCATTGACTGCATTGGCGACACTGCTTGCCAACGGTACGCTATACAAAGGTCTGTTGTGGTCACTGGTGATACTGATCCCCACCATTTTTCTCGGACGGTTTTTCTGCGGCTGGGTCTGCCCGCTGGGTACGCTCAACCACTGGATTTCGGAAATACCGTCGGAACGACTGCGACGCAAGGGACGACATAAAATCGATTCAAACCGGTACAAACGCTACCAGCGCCTGAAATACTATATTCTTTTTTTCCTTCTGGCGGGGGCATTGACCGGCGGCTTGCAAACCGGACTGCTCGATCCTTTGCCGCTATTGGCGCGGTCACTGGGGACATTCGTCTTGCCGAGTATGCACACGGCGGCGATCGGTATGGTGCAGGCGGCCAAATCGACCGGATTCGGGCCGTTGATAACCATACCACAGGCGATATACGACATCATCGCACCGATCTTTCTGCCGTTTCGCCAAATGCACTTTCATACCATAAGTACTATCGGCATTTTATTTATACTGATTCTGGTTTTCAACCGCATATTCACCCGTTTTTGGTGCCGGGGTATTTGTCCATTGGGCGCACTGCTCGGTCTGTTTTCCCGGTTTGCGATATTCGGCCTGCAAAAAGACGAAACAACCTGCGATCACTGCAATCTCTGCCTTCTGCATTGTCAGGGCGCGGACAATCCCGACGTCGGTGCGCGCTGGCGTCAGGCGGAATGCCACCTGTGTCTGAACTGCCAGGCGGTCTGTCCGAACAACTCGCTGTCGTTCAAATTTTTCCCGAATCGAGACGGAACCAAAGCCAATCCCGCGCCGGTCGACAAAATCGACGTTTCGAAACGAAAGACGCTCGGATCGATCGCCGCCGGGCTGGTCATGCTCCCGGTACTTCGCTCCGGCGATTCGTTCGAGGCCAACGCCAATCCGAAACTGATCCGCCCCCCCGGCTCGACGTCCGAAGCGGACTTTCTGGCGCGATGCATTCGATGCGGTCAGTGCATGCGGGTCTGCCCAAACAACGCCCTGCATCCCACCTTCATGGAATCGGGACTGGAAGGGATCTGGACCCCGATCATGATTGCGCGTATCGGCTATTGCGAACCGACCTGCACACTGTGCGGGCAGGTTTGCCCCACCGGCGCGATTTTACCACTGACGACCGCCGAAAAAGTCGGCGAC
>CAZVNK010000304.1:1998-4042 GCA_964628115.1 uncultured Ignavibacteriaceae bacterium
GGCACCGCTTTCATCGACAGGGGGCGATGTCTGCCGTGGGCGATGGATCGTCCCTGCATTGTCTGCGAGGAATGGTGCCCGACCTCACCGAAGGCCATTTATCTCAAAGAGGAAACGGTGATCGGTCGAAACGGCGAAGAAATCACGCTTCAGCGGCCGCACGTCGATCCGAATCTCTGCACCGGGTGCGGCGCGTGTGAGTTCGCCTGCCCGGTGGCCGGAGAGGCGGCGGTGTATGTCAATGCGGTCGGTGAATCGCGATCACGCGAGAACCAAATATTACTGGAACGAAAGGGAGTCTCAAAACATGCGTAAGGCATATATCGTACGATTTATTATACTCACGGTCGCAGTTATGGTAATCATTGCCGGATGCGGCAAGGATCAGGAAAAAGTCAAACTGGGCGATCCCCGGGAATACCTCCCTCAATCGGCAACGTCGATCAGTCTGGAGCGATCATCCGATATCCGCACGTTCGCGGAACGGTCGCTGTGGGAATATATCGACGGCGGAGCGGAATTGTACTATACGTATGATTTTCTGGTCGTCGCCACGGCGGATTACACGAGCGATCATGCCGAATTACTGGTGGATATCTATCAGTTCGGAACAACAGATTACGCCTTCGGCCTGTATTCCATGCTTCGCGGCGTAGACGTACAACTGATCGCGCTGGGAATCGAGGGGTTTACCGATCCTTTGAGTATTACATTCGTCAAGGGAGAATACGTCGTCAGATTGATCGCGTACGAGGAAACCGACGACAATCTTCTGGCTCTGACCAATCTCGCGGATGAAATCGCGGCGCTCATTCCGGGCACGACGTCCAAACCGGACATGTTCGCGTTTTTCCCCGACAGCAACGCGATTATCGCATCGGACCGGCTGTACGCCGAGGCGTTTCTGGGAAGCGACTTTCTGACCGACGTCTACTGCCGGGATTTCGTTCTCGGCATTGACACCGTGACGTTGTTTGTTTCGCCCGATGAAATGGGCGCTAAATATATCGAATGGTCGAATCTGGCCGATTCGCTGAACCGTCGGCATGATCTTCCTTTGGATATGCCGTTCGATGAAGGCCACGGATTCATGACCGAAGATAGCTTCTACGGACCGATTATGGTCGGATTAAAAAACAATCGGCTGATGGGACTGATCGGCACGGCGGAAAACGCCCCGGCTTTTCTTCAGATATGGCTGGAATCAATGCCGTAATATGCGTATACTGCGCATCACGGTAACGGAGTTGACGGCCTCAATCCGCGAACGACAGACGCAATTGCGGGTATAAGCTCCATGGATATCAAAGGAGACATCATGTTGATTCGACTGCTTATAATCTGCCTGCTGGCGACAACGACATTCGCCGGAGATCTCTTCAAGGACTGGACGAAGGGAAAAACCGAGACGCTCTGGTATAGTATCAACACCATCAAACCGCAGAAGACTACCAATGATCTGGAAATGAAAATAACCAAGACCGCCGATGATACGCCGGTGTTTGTCGTCAACCAGAATCTCAATATTAGCAGTCAGAATATCACGATCTCAATAACCGAAACTTATAACGGCGAGGATTTCAGACTGATGAAGTCGGATAACCGGTTCCGGTTCCCGGCTGAAGCCAAAGCCCAACTCGGAGCCGATTCGCTGGTGGTGATCGGCATACGCGCGGGCGACAGCCTGGATATCAGTTCGACAATCCCGCGTATGGTTCCCCCCTGCAAGGTTGCAATGGATAAAGAACTGGTGACCAGCTCCGGATCGCTTCTGACCACCCGCAATATGAAATTTACGGAGGGTGAAACACGGACGTTTCGGTATGTCAACCTGCTGATGCTGACCGGCCAAATCTACACCCCGCTTGAAATTACCGACTCGGTGATGGGCCAGGCACAGATTACTGTCCCGGCCGGCACGTTCGACTGCTACAAGGTGAAAAACACCACAACGGGGACATACGGTTATTCGTATTACAGCACGGAAAATGGCCACATGGTGGTCCGCACCGAATTGATCGATCCCGCGACAAGCGAGGTGATC
>CAZVNK010000305.1:0-4030 GCA_964628115.1 uncultured Ignavibacteriaceae bacterium
CGCTGGCCTGTTTCGTGATCAGCGGCGCCAAGAGTATTGAAATTTAAACGGGAAAATGTAGTCAATAATCATAATGAAGGAGTTTCAAAAGTGAAACAGTCATTGTTTATCACGCTTTCGGTTATTGTTTCGTTCGCCATCGGCTATGTAGTCTGGGGCGTGATTCTGGCCGCGCAGCCGAACGGGACGATTGCACACTCCGTGCATCAGGGCGGCCCGCTGGGGCTGGTTCTTATGGCAATGCTGCTGATGCTTATCGCGTTCGTGATAGAACGGTTCATTGCGCTGTATCGTGTTGCCAAGGGCAAAAGCTCGGTTCAGGTGTTTTTCAAGAAAGTTATCACCATGCTTCATTCCGACGATTTCGACGGTGCGCTGGCGGCTTGTGACAAGCAACGCGGCACCACCGCCAACGTGCTTCGGGCGGGTATCGAACGGTACCGTCAGCTCAAGGACGATTCTTCGATGGACACCGAAAAACGGCTCGGCCTGACCCAGGCCGCAATCGAAGAAGCCAACGCGCTCGAGGGACCGCTGTTGGAGCGCAACCTGATCGCGATGTCGACGATCGCGTCGATCGCCACCATGGTCGGTCTTCTGGGAACGACGATCGGTATGATTCGCGCCTTTGCGGCGACCGGTAACGTCGAGGGCGGCGTCATTGACGCGCAGTCGCTGGCGACCGGTATTTCCGAGGCGTTGGTGAATACCGCCGGTGGTCTGGTTTCGGGTATTCTCGGAATCTTTTTCTACAACTTCTTTGTTAATAAGGTAGACGCTTTCAACTACACCACCGACGAAGCGACCTTTGAGGTGTTACAGCTCCTTAAGGAGAAAGAAGGTAAGTAAGTCATGGGTATGAAGAAAAAACGTCGAGTCGGTGTCAGAATCGATATGACCCCAATGGTGGATATCGTTATTCTGCTACTGATTTTCTACATGACTACCACAAGTTTCAAGCCGCCGGAGGCGAAGGCCGTGACCCTGCCGCAGTCGCATTCGCAAATCGAACTGCCGGACAAGGACGTGATCAATATCACCGTTACCAAGGCCGATTCGATCTTCGTCGACTTCCTGCAGAAGGAAAACATTATGCTTGAAGGACGGGAAGTGACGACGACGGTTCGCAAGGTTGCCGAGGCCGACGTGTACAACGTGCACTCGCTGATCAACCGCGCCCGTGCCGTCAACCTTCGCGCCCTGATCGTTATCAAAGCCGATCGCGACGCCAGCTACGGCGTGATGGATGCCATCATGAAATCCATGAGTGAAAACGAGCTGACGCGGTTTTTGATCATTACCGATAACGAGGCGGAAGAAGGCATGCGGGAAGGGGAAGGTGGCTGATGAACTGTCTGAAAGGAGTGATGTAAATGGCCGGTGCTGATGTAGCAGGACCCGAAAAGTCTCACAAGGGCAAGGGAGGTCGTCGGCCCAAGCGAAGAATGAACATCAGGATCGATATGACCCCGATGGTCGATATCGTGATGTTGTTGTTGATCTTCTACATGGTCACCACGGTGTTTTCGATGCCGCAGGCGATGGAAATCAACCTGCCGAAAATAGAAGATAAGGAAGACATCGAGGTGAAAGAATCGAACCTGTTGACGGTGCGTATCGATGCCGAGAACCGGTTCTTCTGGAATGTCGGAAATCCCGCCGCCCATACTCCCCAGTTGATTCCACCGATGATTGCAATGGATACGGTCTATCGTGTCGATTCCGATTCATTGCGTAACATTCTGAAGAATCTCAACACGGAGAATCCCAAACTGAGTACGCTGATTCTGATTAACAGCGACGCCCGGTACAATGCGATGGTCGACATTCTCGATGAGATCGACTTGTTGGAGCGTTCCTGGAATGCGGCTTTGGCGAAGCAGTTGGGAATCAAAGTCGAAGATCTTGGTTTGGAAGAATACAAAGATCGCAAGTTCTCGTATCGCTATGCGATGGGTGACTGGGAAGATAAAGACGATCGAATCGTTGCCGAAGCCCTGCAAGCCGCGACAGGAGGTGTTGAATAATGGCAAAAGCATACAATGCCATGTACGGCGGCTATGGGGCCTATGAACTGAAGGTGTCGTACCAGCGTAATTTCATGCTGGGAATCGCCTTCTGTGCGGCTCTGGTCGCAGTCATCGTCGGTGCGTCATACCTGTACAAGGTGCTCACCGCCGTTGAGGACACCATCTATGAACAACCGATGGTGATCAAGACCATTGCCGATCTCGGCCCGCCGCCAACGGTCTCTAAAAAACCGCCGCGAGTGGATATTTCCGCTCCGCAACGGGCCAAGCCGAAAGTCGGTATTCCGAAACCGGTGGCCGACGATGAAATTCTCGATGATGAAGACGTCGTGATCGCCAGTCGGGAGGAGCTCGCGGAAATCGTGGCTCCCGATATCTCGATGGATCAGCAGGCGGGAGATCAGGATATCGTCGTCGCCATTCCGGATGAAGAATACATGCCGGCTCCGGATGAATTCGTTCCGGTCGAAATTCCGGCCGAGATGATTTATGAAGAGCTTCCGGTATATCCCAAAATGGCTCAGCAGGCCCAAATGGAAGCGGTGGTTTGGGTAAAAGTTTTAGTCGACAAGAACGGTGACGTCAAGAAAGCCATTATCCTGAAATCCTCGGGATCTCGTGGCGGTTTTGACGAAGCCGCGATTGCCGCCGCCTACAAGTGCAAATTCAAACCCGCGATTCAGAACGGTCGTCCGGTTCCGGTCTGGGCATCGTATTCGGTTGAATTTGAACTTGAAGATTCGAATTAGTACGTAGTAAATCTCTGGCAGATGCGGGCATCTCTTAACAGAAAGGAGATGCCCCATGACCGACGTTAACCGTAGTCCGTATCCCTGTTCCGCCTACGACCTCAAACTAACCTACCAGAGGAATTTATTCCTCGGTCTGGTGACATCCTCACTGCTGGTGATACTGCTGTTGGGATACCTGTGGCTGACACAGGTGGAACCGATGGTCATTATCGACACCGGCGGTGGCCCAAGCACGTCAACGCCATCATCACCGGCTCCGCACACCGGTATTGAAATCCTGCGCGATAAGCCGCAGTTGCCTCCCGGCTCCGCCACACGGCGTTTGGCCGGACAAAGCAAGCATGGTTTCATTCCGGTTCCCGTGGTCGACGTGATCATGCCTGATCCGTATGCCGGTTTCAACGATGAGTTGTCGGCCTTCGCCGGTGACTCTTTCGGCGGCGACGTCCTGTCGCCCGGAACCGGTGGCGGAAGCGGGACCGGCTTGGGAGAAATCTCGGGTTTGTTCGCCGATACCACCACCTATACCATCGGTGAACATTTGCAGAGAATCCCGCAATTGGTGTGGATGAAACAACCGGACTATCCGGAACGCGCGCGGCGACTGAACATGACCGGCAAAGTGATCCTGCACGTGCTGGTCAGTCGTCTCGGCAATCCGCTGGAGGTCGTGATTTTCTCGCAAAATCCCGATCGAAGCGGATTCGGTGAAGCCGCCTCGGCCGCCGCGGTGAGTGCGGTGTTTTCACCGGCCGTGCAGAATGGTTACCCGGTCAAATGCTGGGTGGCGATTCCGCTTGAATTCGCGCTGGAGTAAATCCGATGAGACAGACTCGGATCGACTCCCGCGCTCGTGCCTCGATAACAGACAGCTCAACAGCCTCTTTTTATAGTACCACTCAAGAGAATATCCTGTCGATCGGTTAATTCGGTTGTCGGATAACAAAAAACGCCGGCGGATTTGACATATTCCGTTGATTTCCATCGTCGGTGTAAAAAATATTTCGTCTCTTTCTGCAATATCTTGTTGATCTTTTCGGCAGGGTATCCATATCTCGTTGCCGAAATCAAGATCATATTTTCATCACAAAAAAGGGCTTGACAACTGCACAAATGTGCAGTATTTTGCTTTTGAGTCGATAAGATAATCAACGGGAGAAATAACATGTCATATCAGGAAGCGTCTATAGTTGCCGTCGACAAAGGCCAAACGCCGATTGTTGAGGCGGCAGACCATAGTTGTGAATC
>CAZVNK010000306.1:0-4021 GCA_964628115.1 uncultured Ignavibacteriaceae bacterium
AACGCCGGCTATGCGCGTCTCGCCGAAGCGGTGAAAGCGGTTTTATCGGAGTTGTGATGATTGCCTCATCTTCTCCTAATGCACATGTTTTCACGCGGCGATAATTTCCTGAAGTGAGTCTCGCCAAAATCAGCATTTCGTGAAACGTATGGATAATGACGCGGTTATATATAACATATCGCGAATGGGAATATGTCCGATGATGAAAAGCGGACAAAGACTTGCCAACGTGTGTTGTAATACATAGCTTGTGGTATCAAGCGGCCCGGTGTCCCGGGCAATCCGGCTGAGGCTTTTAATATAAAGGCGGTGAGATTATGGATGACGATATTCTGAAACGCAGATTGAAAGATAGAATGGCCGAGGATCAGGACTGGATGGAGTCACTCGACGAAGTCCTCGATTCCGAAGGCCCCGATCGCGTGCGGGACATTATCGAGCGGTTGCAGGGACGCGCCCGCGAGAAGGGAGTTCTATTCCCATCGGAGGGAAGCACTCCTTATATCAATACCATCCCGGCCGATAAACAGCCGGCCTACCCGGGAAGCCGTGAGCTGGAACGTCGTATCAAGAGCATTATCCGCTGGAACGCAATGGCAATGGTGGTGCGGGCGAATCGTCTGGCCGATGGGATCGGCGGGCATATTTCGACTTTTGCATCGTCGGCGACGCTTTACGAGGTCGGATTCAACCATTTTTTCCGTGCTCGCTCCGACAAACATGAAGGCGATATTATATATTTTCAGGGGCACTCGGCACCGGGTATATATGCGCGCGCCTTTCTCGAGGGACGGATTTCAGAGACCGATTTGATGAATTTCCGGCGAGAAACCAAGCCGGAAGGGGGATTGTCGTCGTACCCGCATCCCTGGCTGATGCCGGAATTCTGGCAGTTTCCGACAGTGTCGATGGGATTGGGGCCGATCATGGCGATTTATCAGGCGCGGTTCAATCGATACCTGACCGCGCGCGGATTGAAAAAAGACGATGACCAAAAAATCTGGGCGTTTCTGGGCGACGGTGAACTCGATGAACCGGAATCACTCGGCGCGATTACATTGGCGTCGCGGGAGAATCTCGATAATCTGATTTTTGTCGTCAACTGCAATTTACAGCGGCTGGACGGCCCGGTGCGCGGCAACGGCAAGATTATGCAGGAGTTGGAATCGATTTTCAAGGGCGGTGGCTGGAACGTGATCAAGGTCATCTGGGGAAGCGACTGGGATCCACTGCTGGCGAAAGATTCCGACGGCATACTGGTCAAACGTATGGGGGAAGTACCCGACGGGCAATACCAGAAATACACCGTTTCCGACGGGGAGTATATTCGCAAAGACTTTTTCGGGACACACCCGACACTGCTGGAGATGGTCCAAAACTACTCCGCCGAAAAACTGCGAAGACTTCGTCGTGGCGGCCATGATCCGGAAAAAGTCTATGCGGCGTACAAAGCCGCGATGGAACATACCGGCTCACCGACGGTGATTCTCGCCAAGACGATCAAGGGGTACGGTCTCGGCGAAGCGGGCGAGGGACGCAATGTCACGCATCAGCAGAAAAAACTCAACGAGCAAGAAATGCGGGAGTTTCGCAGTCGGTTCGGAATTCCGATTTCGGACAAGGAAATATCCGATGCGCCGTTTTACCGTCCTCCCGATGACAGTCCTGAGATGCAATATCTGCAGGAACGGCGGCATGAACTGGGCGGGTATGTGCCACGAAGAATCGTGACCGTGAAACCGCTCGATCCGCCGGCGAGTGACCTGTTCGACGAGTACTTCACCGGAACCGATCAACGCGAAGTGTCGACCACGATGGTGACGGTGCATATTTTGTCGAAACTGCTCGATGATCCCTCGGTAGGCGGGAATATCGTGCCGATCGTTCCCGATGAGGCGCGGACGTTTGGGATGGAATCGCTGTTTCGCAAGATCGGCATTTACAACAGTCGCGGACAAATTTATGAACCCGTCGACAGGGAAAGCCTGTTGTACTACAAAGAAGCCAAGGACGGTGTAATCCTCGAAGAGGGCATTACCGAGGCGGGCGCGATGTCGTCGTTTATCGCGGCGGGAACGTCGTACGCCACGCACGGCCTGAACATGATTCCGTTTTTCATATACTATTCCATGTTCGGTTTTCAGCGCATCGGCGATCTGATCTGGGCCGCCGGCGACATGCAGGCCAAGGGCTTTCTGATCGGCGGAACCAGCGGTCGCACGACCCTTGCCGGCGAGGGCCTTCAGCATCAGGACGGGCAAAGCCATTTGTACGCGTACGCTCTGCCGAATCTCAAGGCGTACGATCCGGCTTTCGCCTATGAACTGGCGGTGATTATTCGTCGCGGTATTCAGCGTATGTACGAGAATCAGGAAAACCTGATGTACTACCTGACCGTCATGAACGAATTTTACCGAATGCCGAAAATGCCGGAGGGTATCGAGAAGAATATTCTGAACGGTATGTATCGTTTCCATAAATCCGAAAACGCGAATGCCAAAGCAAAGGCGCATCTGATGGTGGGTGGCGCAATCCTGAACGAGGCGATCAAAGCCGGGGAGATACTCGAAGATAAGTACGGTGTTTCAGCCGATATCTGGTCGGTTACGAGTTACAAGGAATTGTATACCGATGCGATGGATATCGAACGTCGTAATCTGCTCAATCCCGATAAAACCCCGCGTCTGCCGTACGTGGCGCAGGAGTTCGAGGGGGAAACAGGCGTGTTCGTGGCGGCGTCGGATTATCTCAAGGCTCTGCCCGCGTCGATCAGCAAATGGATTCCGGGGCGGTTTGTCACGTTGGGCACCGACGGTTTCGGCCGTTCCGATACCCGCGCGGCCTTGCGCGATCATTTCGAAGTCGACGCCCGGCATATCGCGTTCGCGGCGCTTTATGCGCTGTCGCGTGAGGGCAAAATCAAAGCCGACGTGGTCAAGCAGGCGATGGACGATCTCGATATCGATCCCGAAAAAGCCAATCCGCTGTTTGCATAATTAAGCGAGAGAGACATAAGCGGGCGCCTGTTTGTGATAGACGGGCGCCCGTTTTCATTTGGTATTGACATCCGATCGGGAATATGACTTATTTGTCATATCTGTTTGCATCTTTGTTATTGCCGACTCGAATGATCAGAGAATAATTAACCTGCGATATAAAGGGTGGTGTGATGGAAACTGCGATGATGATCGCCAGCCTGATTTTTATGCTGGTTGGATTTATTTTTGCCATGCGCGGGATGTGGCTTCGCAAGCCGAATCATCCAAGTATCTCCGGCATGGTTAGCTGGCGGATGAATCTCATGCCGTGGCGGTACAAAGAATACTGGGAACCGTCAGGGTATAAATTATATTTTTCAGGGATCCTGCTGTTTGAACTGGGAATAGTAATCAGTTTTGTCATTCAATGGACGGGACGCTGACATATTACATAACACCGATCGCAATCCGCTATTGCAAATCGGGACTTCGATCTTAAAAAGTATTTACGGCGATAGATAATGCTATCGCCGTTTTTTGTTGATCTTGAGTCGGTTCCCGGCACTATTTTATGATTATATCGATTATACATGAATGCCATTATGAGGTATGTACACATGAAAGTCATCAATCCCGCAACCAATGAAATTGTCAAAGAATACGATGAACATACGCCGGAAGAAGTCCTGTCGATTATCGACAAGGTCCAAAATGAGTTTCTGCGTTGGCGCCGAACCGATTTTGCCCATCGCCGGGCTTTGATGCACAAAGCCGCCGATGTCCTGAGAAAAAATAAAGACCGGTACGCCCGCACCATGACGACCGAAATGGGCAAGACCATTACCGAAGCCCGCGCCGAAGTGGAAAAATGCGCCTGGGTGTGTGAGTACTATGCCGACCATGCCGAGAAATTCCTGGCCGATGAGATCGTCGAAACCGATGCGAGCCGAAGTCTGGTAGTGTTCGAACCGATCGGCATCGTGCTGGCGGGTATGCCGTGGAATTTTCCATTCTGGCAGGTGTTTCGTTTTGCGGCCCCGGCG
>CAZVNK010000307.1:0-267 GCA_964628115.1 uncultured Ignavibacteriaceae bacterium
AATTCCTGGGGACACGTGACCAGGCGGCCGCGCCGGTGGCATCCGGGGGCGACATGCCTCCGCAGGCGCCGCAACCGAATGACTTAAGCGGTGAGGATGACGATCTTCCGTTTTAAGACGATTGTGACGAGGATTGTGGTTTTGTCTGAATAATCGGGCAGTCGTTTTCTTTGGCTTTTTAAAGACTTTCAATAAAAAAGCCCTGAGTTGATCAGGGCTTTTGTTTCTTTTCCAGCGCTCTTACGCGTTTTATAAGGTCGGGTAGCC
>CAZVNK010000307.1:277-3980 GCA_964628115.1 uncultured Ignavibacteriaceae bacterium
CTTCGTACCGTCGCCTCGATTCGTTTCGCTTCCATGATTTCACGCGCGGGAGAACCGAAATATGATTTACCGGCGGGAATGCTGTGATTAACACCGGATTGAGCGCCGACCATGACTCCGTCGCCGAGTTCGAGATGTCCCACCAAACCGACCTGCCCGGCCAGAATGACGCCGTTGCCTAGTTTGGTCGAGCCGGAGATGCCGACCTGGGCGATAATGATGCAATTTTGGCCGATTTCGACATTATGAGCGATTTGCACCAGATTGTCGATTTTGGTACCCCGGCCGATTTTAGTCGGTCCCAGTGCGCCGCGATCAATGGTCACGCTGGCGCCGATTTCGACATCATCGTCGATTTCCACGTGGCCGACCTGTTTAATCTTTTTGATCCCCTTGTCATGCTGAGCATAGCCGAAACCGTCGGATCCGACCACGGTGCCGCTGTGGATAGTCACGCGGTCACCGATGATCGACCCGTCCAGAATAACCACGTGGGGATAGATACGACAGTCTTTGCCGATAGTGACGTTTCGTCCCACGAAGGCCTGCGGGGCCAGATGGGTGCGGTCGCCGATTTTGCTGTTCTCGCCGACAAAGCAGAGTGGCCCGATAGTGGTATTCTCGCCGATAATTGCGGAGATATCGATTTCCGCGCCGGACGAAATTCCATCGTGATACGGTTGGTTCTCCGGATAGAGGGCGTCGAGAATCAGCGCAAAAGCGTAATAGGAGTTTTGATGACGGATTACCGGGATACGATCGCAGGGAATATCAACGGGAAGCACCACCGCCGAGGCGGCGGTGGTTTCAAGAAATTTGACATATTTGGGGTTGGCGATAAAGGTAATATCGCCTGTTGCGGCGTTGGCGATCGGGGCGGCCGCGGAAATCACGACGTCACCGTCCCCGCTGTATTCACCGTCGACGATCCGCGCCAATTCTGCTACGGTTTTTGGCACAACGTTACCCGTTTAGCTCCGAGGCTATTCCTCGAGAATATCCAGGACTTTGTCGGTGATATCGAAATCTTTCCTGGCATAAGCCAACCCCGCCGAGTTGAAAACAAAATCATAGTTTTCCTCGGTGGCGACACGCTCGATAGCGGCGTTGATTTTTTCGAGTAGTGGTTTGACCAGCATGTTGTTACGCCGTTCGGCTTCACCCGCCGGACCGAAAATCTGCTTGGTGTAGGCATCGAGAGCCTGCCGTTTGGCTTCGATGGCGGCTTCGCGTTCTTTTTTCTTGTCGGGGGAGAGAATCAGTTTTTGTTTTTCGAATTCCTCGATTATTTCGTCCAGTTCGGTCTGCATACTGCGGGCCTCTTCATCCCAAGCCTTGTACTCGGTGTTGAATTCTTCCTGCGCCTTGACCCAGTCCTTGTAGCTGGCAAAGATTTTATCGGAATCGACATATCCGAATTTGCCGATTTGCGCCGAACTCACTGATGCCAGCACTCCAATCAGCAGTAGCGCGGCTCCGAAGATCAGGAATATTTTTTTCGCTTGCATCATTTGTCTCCTTCTATTCAATGCGTTTTCTTATCGTGATACGTTATCGGAACGTCGTCCCGATCTGGAAATGCGGGTGCCAGCTCTTGTCTTCACCCGCCACGTCGGTCAGGGGATAGCCGAAATCGAATCCGATTGTCCCGAGCGCCGGGACCACCAGTCGAAATCCGACACCAACGCCGTGATACAAGTCATCCATGTCGATATCGCGGTGACTCAGCCAGGAATTGCCGACGTCGTAAAACAACATCGCATATAGTTGATTTTTCATGATCGGGATTTGCAGTTCGAAATTCCCCACCAGCATGTATTTGCCGCGCACGCGGACTTCGGAGCTGACCGTTTCATCGAGGGTAATCAAAACCGCCGATGTATCGGGATTCCAATAGCGATGCGGGACGGTAATGTACTGGATGGAATCCGGGGTCAGTGAGCCGTCGTCGTACCCGCGCACGATACCGTCGTACCCGGTGCCTCCGGGAGAGAAGCGATCCGAGGCCAGAATGCGATTGTCTCCGTCCGGCGCATAGATCGCCCCGAACGTCACCTTGCCGGCCAGGGCGATATCCCAGACGACGGGGATAAATTGGGCCGCCGACAGCGTGTGCTTTTGGTATTCCCAGTATCCGCCCAGCAGTCCGCCGACGTTTTCCAGCGAATAGGATATTTTCGATCCCGACGTGGCGAATTCCGGCAGATTGCGGCTGTCGCGGGTGATGGTGAACTGCAAACTTTTCAACGACAACCACTCTTCGTTATAGCCTATCAGCGAGCCGGGAAGGGGGCCATCGACAGATGAGTACGACGTGTCGTTCAATACGTACGTGGTGTCGTCGATTTGATAATTATTATAATGATCGTAGCTTAAATACGAGTTGCCGTAGATGTAATCATCCTCGAAATCGTAAAAGCGGTCATCCTCGATACGCACGCGGGCATAGGCGCGGAAGTAATTGTCCGGCCAGCGCAGGCGGCGTCCCACGACCACCGATCCGCCCCGGCTTCCCTCGGTGTAATCATCGTACCAAACCCTGTTGGTGTAGTAGATATCGGCGCCCAGCGAAGTGGGCGTGTTGAACAACCAGGGTTCGGTGAAGGATACGGAGTAGGAATTGCGATTACTTCCGATGTCGATATTAAATGACAGATTTTGTCCCATGCCCCGGAAATTGGGGATGCCCATGCCGAAGGTGCCGACGAATTTATCCTGCCCGGAATACCCGGCGCCGGCGGAAATCTGCCCGGTCTGTTTCTCGGTGACATCGACCAGCACGTCGACGTCGCCGCTGGGCAGGTCTACAATATCGGTGACGACGTTTTCGAAGAAATTCAGCGCCATGACATCGCGCATCGAACGCATCAAAAATGAGCGGTGGAACACCTGCCCCGGGCGGGTGGTCAACTCGCGGCGAATCACTTTTTCCTTGGTTTTGGTGTTGCCGGTAATTTTCACGAGATTAATTTTGGACGGCAAACCCTCGACCAGATCGAAGTTGATGTCGAGCAGGCTGTCGCGGGTGCTGAGATCGTCGATCACGCGCAGATGAAGATAGCCGCGTTCCTGATAGAGAAAATACAATTCGTAAATGCTTTCATCGTATTTTTCGCGGTTGAAAACTTCGCCCTGCTTGTATTTCAGGGTTTTCGCGAGAATGGTACTGTCGAAAATTTCATTGCCGCTGAACGAAGACGCCCCGAAATAATAACGCGGCCCCTCGTAAATATTCAAAAAGATGGTCATGCGGTTGCGGGTGGTGTCGACGGTCATGGAGTCGGATTTCAGATAGGCGTCGATATACCCCTCGCTGTGCAGATAGTCGACAATCTTTTCCTTGTCTTCGGGGTATTTTTCCTTGTCGAAATTCGAGGATTTCAAAAAGCCGCGTTTTCGGTTGCGCATTTTGCCGATGATTTTGTCGGCTTCAACCCGCTGATTGCCGGTCATCACCACGCGTTCCACTTTGATTTTGGAGCCTTCTTTGATTTTAAAGGTCAAAACGGCAGTTGCGGAATCATCGGACAGAATCAATTCATGGTCGACTTCGGCCAGGAAATATCCCTTTTCTCCGTATTTGTTGACAATATCGTTGGTTTTCTCGGCGATCATGAACGGAGAGACATAGCGTCCCGGTGCGATATTGACCAGCTCTTCCAGATCATCGGTTTTGATTTCCTTGTTGCCTTTGAATTCCAGT
>CAZVNK010000308.1:0-2366 GCA_964628115.1 uncultured Ignavibacteriaceae bacterium
ATAGGTGTTCGGGGGAGTCACCGGCGTGTTGTAAATGGCGGCATGGAACGGGTCGAGACAACTGTCCGAATACTGATTACAGGCCACCATAGTCAAGGAGTCGTTTTCGTAGATAAACAGACGCGTCCAGTAGGAGGAATTACAACTGGTCACCGTAATCAACTCACCTGCGGTTGGCGTATACGAATAGACGACGTCGGGAGCATTGGTCTGCGACGGACAGAATCCGGACAGAATCGGATCGTAGTCATCGGCCGCTCCGGTGGTCGTCCCGGCATCGCTATACGGCAAACCGGTGATAACGGTAGCGGAAGCGATGTCCTCGCCACCCTGCTTGGGACCGTTGTAGGCTTTTGCGGTGTTGGTGCTGGGTACGTAAAGTTGCGGATAATCCACGACGCCCGACAGAGTTTTCGTCACCATAGGCGCGTCAAACTTCTTGGCCTTGCCCGTTATCGTCCCGGCACTGGCAATCGTGCACAGGAGAAGCAGACTGAAGAGCGCCACCCAGGCAATTCGTTTGGTGTTGTTCATGTTACACTCCATTGTTAAGTATTCAGGAATTCATTTATCTTCTATAGGTTTGTCAGTGTGTTCATCAAATGGTATTCATCCTCCTACTTTCACTAAAGACGATTGATTTTGTACGTGCGTGAGGATAATACTGATGGTAAGAGACGTAATTATGACCTCCACAACAAATACGGTCGTTTAGTTTGTTATGTTTCTTAAAATCGGGCGTTTCACTCATTATATTTAGGGTACATCAACTTAAAATCTTTCATTTAAATGAAGAAATTTCCGCTAAGTCCGGCCAAAACGGAGTACATATCCTCTATAATGGACATTTTCCTGTAAATACGGCACAATTCGTAATGTTCTGCCGTGATGCAATGTTGCCACAAAGACTCCCTCAGCCCTGTTCTCAGCTAACAGCTACTCATGCAGTATGGCTTGAACGGTAAAATGGTGAGTATTGCAGACCATTTCCGGCCTCCAACCTCGCCGAATCACCATTAGTAATATAGGCAACGTCGCAAAAGCGTCAAGTTTTTTCTCATTTTGTCGCTGTAATTTACCGGCGGACCGAGTCAAGATTGTCCCGGAGCTGTCGAAAATAAGATAAAAACCATCATTTTCCATAATTCAGGAAGGCTCAGGTATAATTATGTCCGTTTTAATCGAAATTATCGAATGGATGGACCCATCCGGCGATGAGATGATATACCGTATCCCGCAGGAGGGGTCAGCCGACTTCAAAATCGGGGCGCAATTGATCGTCCGCGACAGCCAAACCGCCATCTTTTTCAAGAGCGGGCATGCCGCCGATACATTCACCACCGGACGGCACACCCTGACGACCATGAACCTGCCCATTCTTACCCGGCTGGCGGCGTTTCCCTTCGGCTTCAACTCACCGTTTCGGGCCGAGGCGTATTTCGTCAACCTCAAGGTCTTCACCGACTTAAAATGGGGCACCAAACACCCGGTGACGTTCAAGGACAACAAGCTGGGTCTGATCCGCCTTCGCGGCCACGGCGCGTTCACGATGCGTATCGAAAACCCGATTCTTTTCCTCAATTCCATCGTCGGGCGTCAGGCGCGTTACACCACCAGCGACATCCAAAGCTATCTTCGCGACGTCATCATCGCCCGCTTGAACGACCTTCTCGGTGAAAAACTGGACACCATTCTCGATCTTCCGGCCATCTACACCGAGCTGGCCGAGGATTTCAAGGAAATCGTCAGAAACGAATTCGACAAATACGGTCTCGAACTGGTCGATTTCTATATCTCGTCGATCACGCCGCCGGAAGACGTCTCCAAGATGATCGACCAGCGTTCCGGTATGGAAGCGGTCGGCGATCTTGACAGGTTTTTAAAATGCGAAATGGCCAAGGGACTCGGCGCGCCGGGCGGCCCGGCCGGCGCCGGCGCCGGAATGGGCATGGCGGCCGGAGTGGGTCTGATGCTTCCGGGTGTCATGGGCAACGTCTTCAAGCCGGAACAAACCGACCTGCGGCGCGAACCGGTGGCCACGGTTACCTGTCCCAAATGTCACGCCGACACGCCCGAGCAGTCGCGTTATTGCTATCGTTGCGGCAACATCATGGTCAAGCAAAACCAATGTCCGTCCTGCGGCGAGGATTTGCCCACCGAAGCCAATTTCTGTCTCCATTGCGGATACAAACTGGATGCCGTGCTGTCCTGCCCGCACTGCGGGGCCGACTTGATCGCCGGATCCAAGTTCTGCGGCGAATGCGGCAACAAACTCAAATAACTTTTAAGTATGAAAGCAAAAAAACCGGATTGCTCCGGTTCGGCTTGATGACAAACCCATTTCCAGGGGCGCTGCCCCCGGACCC
>CAZVNK010000308.1:2376-3957 GCA_964628115.1 uncultured Ignavibacteriaceae bacterium
GCACTGCGGGGCCGACTTGATCGCCTGATCCAAGTGCTGCGGCGAATGCGGAAAGAAGGTCGATTAACTTCCGGACCAGCCCGAGCAGTAAGCCCAAAACCGGCTTTCATATCAATGTCGGCTGTCCGGGATGCGGCGGCCGACTCGAATTGCAGGATGACCTTTTCGTTCTCGAATGCTCTCACTGCGGTTCGATTTTGCGCGTGGAGATGCCCGATATCCCCGGGGCATACCTGATTGCGCCCAAAAAGAACAAGCGCGAGGTGCGGTTCCAGATCGACCGCGAACTGCGCGACCAGAAACAACCGCTGACCGGTTCCGCGATCGAGTATCGTTTCATCTACTACCCCTACTGGAAAATCGATGCGGTCGTGCTGAAAAAGCGCAATAAAATCGTGGAGCGGGTACTCAGTGAGGGCGATCCGTACGGATCATCCTACAGTATTCACGGTAACGGCAGTGAGCCGACCGTCCGCCGCGACAAACGCACCGAAATCAGCCTCACGCCCTATACCCAGACTTTGGCGGCGGGAATCCCCAACGACAGCATTCCGTTTTCGATCGGCATGCGCACCGAGTATCTCAAGGCGATTCCCTATTCCTCGGAAAATATCGACGAAGACTACGACTGCTTTCCGGTGCTTAAATCCTGGCAGACGGTACAATCCGAACTGAAAAACAACATCGGCAATCTCGGAAAAATCGACATGCCGGAATTCGGTGTCAATCAAACCCGGCTGTTTCATCCGAAAGGATCGCTGATCTATTATCCATATTGTATCGCCGAGGATCATGCCGGCGGCCTATTCCGACGTTTCGTGGCCGATGCCGTCTCGGGCCGGATGGTTCATGTTGAAACACGGGATGAACCGTTCGAACAGATCACGGTCGGCGAGGATCCGCAATTCGAATTCGGCGAAGTCGGCGTCGATTTTCACCGCTGTCGCACCTGTGGAATCGATCTGCCGCGCGTGCAGTCATACGTCTATGTATGCGGCAACTGCCACGAACTGACCCTGCTGGACAACAGTCCCATCCTTCAACGGAATCTGACCGTCGCCCCTCCCCCGGAAAAACGGGACGATATCACACTTTTCCCGTTCTGGTCGTTGACCGTACCACCGAACGATCTTCCGCGCATGCAACGCATGTTCGGCGGCATTTATCGTTCCGACAAGCTGGTCATCCCCGGTTTCAGGATTCCAAATTTCGAGGCGATGTTCCGCCTGACCAAACGTATCTCGGCGGCGGTAACGCAGTTGAATCCGGAACCGGTGGAGTATCTCGACAAGCGTTTCGCGCCGGTGACGGTGTCGGTGAACGAAGCGGTAACACTGGCGGACGTGATCATTCACCGCGAGGAAATGACCGTTGACAAACCGACCGAGGATGTCACGGCCGATTTCGCCCCGCAAAGTATCGAGCTGTTCTATGCCCCGTTTCACGCGGAGCATTATTTCTATGTCGATTCGGTTCTCGGCGCGGTGACGTTCGAAAAGGGCCTGGCCGAACGTTAAACATTCTTTCGCTTATCTGTATTTTTCGATAACCCCGTTAACATTTTGCTTTCAAAAGGTTAAT
>CAZVNK010000309.1:0-3939 GCA_964628115.1 uncultured Ignavibacteriaceae bacterium
AATATATAACCGAGCATTAAGTACGAATCAGAGTGTTTTAGACCGATGCCACACGATGTGTCAATCATCAATTTTTTATGTCGCCGGCCAAACCGGCCAGTTCTTCCAGATCGCTTAACATATAATCGGGGCCGCTTTGCTCCAATTCCCCATTGCGACCGTACGGCGACGGCACCGCCGCGATTTTCATCCCCGCTCCATGCGCCGCCAGCACGTCGTTGATCGTATCCCCGACAACCAGTGTCCGCGACGGATCAGCGCGCAAAATCTCCAGCAGTTTTATAAACTGCTCCGGATGCGGTTTGACTTCCGTAACGTCGTCCGCACCCGAATAAGCGCTGATAAACCGCTTCCATCCCAACCGCTCGATTATTCTCCCGGTCATCGCCCGGCTCTTGGTGGTACCGATTGACAATGTCACGCCGCGATCATACAGCGTGCTAATAATCTTATCCGCCCCGGGCAGTGCCCGCGAAGCTTCCACCACCGCCCAGTTACCACGCTCCCGAAACAAACGTAAATACTCGGCATAGTCCCCGTCGCCGAACGCCGCAAACAAGTCCTCCAGCGGATAGCCGATGTAGGGTACGATTTCCTCGCGATTCCGGGATCGGAATCCCATTGCCTCAAACGCATAGTTCGCCGATTCCACGATACCGTCGGAGGAATCGATCAGCGTTCCGTCCAGATCGAATATTACCGTGCAGACATTTGCAGAAATCATGAGTGTGGTATCATTATTTTTTTCTCTTTAATGTATTATAGGCGGCAAATTTGTCGAAGTCAATTATATGATTGAGATAAGCAGTCTGCTCATCTTTTGCGCAGTTCGATGGAACCCGTCCCGGGATTCAAACGTAAGCTATTTAGACATAAAAACATACTGCAACCGGTCCGCCGCCTGTTCAGGCCGTAAAGAAAGACGCCTGCCTAAAAGCCGACGGCAACAGTGAAATCGGTGGTATATTCGGCGCTGAGGGCCTTGTTATTGCTGTAATAGGGACTGAAACGATTATTGAAATTTGGGTGTTAAGGATATCAGACGGCAGACACTGATGACATCGGCGCTGTTAAACTTGACAAGCCGCCCAAATTGGATAGATTGCCCATAGACGAAGGTATTGGAGGTCAGATTATGAAACAGTTCAGCCTTACATTGGTAGCTTTGACAACGTTTTTACTGGCGATAATCTGGATTGTCGGATCGGGTGAGGCGGTGCAGACGCAGGAGGCTGAAGCTATCAGTCTGGCCGGTACCACGCATATCAATCTCGATGGGCCGTCGGAAATCGACACCGAAGCCGAAACACAGGAAAGCAAGGAAACGCTGTTCCGTGAAATTAAAAAATTCAATCAAACCGTGTACGATATTAAAAACCGTTACATGGAAGAAATCAATACCGAGGATTTAATCAATGCCGGTATTCGAGGCATGCTTGAGGATCTCGACCGGTTTTCGGTGTTGATGGAAAAGCAGTCTTACGATCGGTTGATGGAAAGCACCAGCGGCAAATACGAAGGATTGGGAATCGAAATCGACGCCCGCGACAATCACATTATCGTGGTAACGCCCTTTGAGGGCGCTCCGGCATACAAAAAGGGACTGCGTTCGGGTGACGTTATTCAGAAAATCGACGGCACTTCAACCTACGGCATGACTACCAGCGATGCCGCCAAGCTGATGCGCGGCGAAGCCGGCTCCGCGGTCAATCTTTCCATCAGTCGCGAAGGCATTCCGGAACTACTCGATTTCGAAGTGGAACGCGCCATTATCGAACTGAAATCGGTCAACTACTACGGAATCATCGAAAACACCGATATCGGTTATGTCCGGCTGTCTCGATTCGCCGAAGAAACCAGCAATGAACTGGTGGAGGCGATCAACAGTCTCAAGGAACAAAACGTCAGCGGTCTGATTTTCGACCTTCGCTCCAACGGCGGCGGCCTGCTTCAACAGGCGGTGGCCACGGCTGATCTTTTCCTCGACGAAGGCAAACTGGTGGTCTACACCCGGGGCAAACAGGCCGATTCCGAACGACGGCATTATTCCCGGCACCCCGCCCTGTTCGCCGACAAACCGATGGTTGTCCTGGTCGACGAGGGAACCGCTTCGGCTTCGGAAATCGTGGCCGGCGCCATTCAGGACTGGGATCGCGGCGTTATCATGGGCCAAACCACCTACGGCAAGGGTCTGGTTCAGCAAATCTTTCCGCTCGGTGCCGACGGCGACGTCGCCCTGAAACTGACCACGGCCAAATATTATGTGCCCTCCGGTCGCTGTATTCAGAAACCGGAAACGCAGGACAAACCCGATACCCCACATGATCTGGCGGTAAACGCCGAGGAGTCCGACAGCATCGCCACCGACAGCATGATCATTTCGGAAAAAGAAATGTATTACACCAACGGCGGGCGATTGGTTTACGGCGGCGGCGGGATCAACCCGGATATCGAACTCGAAGAGGAACCGTATTTGACTCCGATTGAGATCAATATGGAACGCAAGTCGACCTTCTTCGGATTCGCCGTTAAGTATTTCGCGGCCCATCCGGATTTGCCGCACGATTTTGACGTGACCGACGAGATGATCGCCGAATATAAAGACTTTATTAAAGAGAAGGAATTCACTTACAAGACGGCGATGGAAGTCTCTTTCGATAAAATGAAAGAAATCATCGAGGACGAGCAGAAAGACGATCTGTTCTCGACCTCCATGAGCGATCTTGAAACCCAGATCGAAAAGGAAAAAGAGGCGGATTTCGAAAAATCACTACCGTATATCAAACGCGCCATCAAACGCGAACTGGTGTCGAAAATCGCCGGTGAGCGCGGAGTATATGAAGAAGTCATATTAAAATCCAACCCGGCCGTCCAGAAAGCCGTCGAACTCCTGCAAGACAAGGAAGAATACGGCAAGACGCTGGAAACGCATCACACCACCAGCCAGGTGCCACAGACCGACGGCTGATACGGCAGAAACAACGGCAGTATGACAAGAGCGCCTCATATTGAGACGCTCTTTTTATTTTAGATCGAAACGCCGAATAAACCAGTTATCGTGACGTTTTTCCAGAATCATTTCAACCGCGCGACCGGTGTCGGCTTTGTTCGCCTGAATAAAGCAGGTCACCTTGGCCCGGTCGTCCGTATAGAAAAAGTCCTTGCGCGCCAATCCGTGAAATCCCGCGCTGTCGTTCGGATATGCCGTGGCGAGAATACCGGTTCCGGAATACCCCAGATCACGACCGATCGGCGACAGCAATATAATCAAAAAAACGGGCAATGAACGTTTTGCATGGGATTCATACAGAAGATTCATCCAGATGTATGGTGACATCGTAATGGGCTTAAAGCCTGAAAATAAAGATGAGATTGATCCATTTGAAAATGTAATGGATAAAGTCAAAGATGAAAAAGGTTATAAATCAGACCTTGAACTCACAGTGGATGATCTCAAAGAGCTTGTAAAAAGGTTTAAGGCCCTCATTAAGTCGAAATTAAAGAAAAATTTCCCGGATGATCCGCAAGAACAGCTCTGGGGGGCTATTGGTGCCGTTTTCGGATCATGGGATAATGAAAGAGCTATTCTTTACAGGAAAATGAACGGCTTTGATGACTCCTGGGGAACAGCTGTTACAGTACAGTCCATGGTTTTTGGTAATATGGGAGATCAATGTGCGACCGGTGTTGCTTTTACAAGGGACCCTGCCACAGGGGAAAAGGTCTTTTGCGGGGAATATCTTGTTAATGCACAGGGTGAGGATGTTGTGGCCGGTATCAGAACTCCGCAGCAGATAACTGTTTCGGGATCGAAAAGATGGGCCAAAGAAAATGGAGTCTCTGAAAAAGAGAGAAAAGAAAAATATCCATCACTTGAAGAGTATATGCCTGTAGCATATAAACAGCTTCAGGATGTATATATGAAGCTTGAAAAGCATT
>CAZVNK010000310.1:0-3932 GCA_964628115.1 uncultured Ignavibacteriaceae bacterium
TATAATCTGCGAGGGCGTATTACCGGTTTGGGATCGGCGGTTCCGGAGCGGGTGGTGACCAATTTCGATCTGGAGAAAATGGTCGATACCACCGACGAATGGATACAGAGTCGAACCGGGATCAAAGAACGTCGCATTTGTGATACATGTGAAAGTATGTCCGATCTGGCGGTAGCCGCCGGAAAAAGAGCGCTGGAAATGGCGGGTATGGGACCGGAGGACATTGAGTTGATCCTTTTGGGAACGGTGACACCCGATCATCGTCTGCCATCGACGGCGTGTATCGTCCAAAAAAAACTGGGGTTGGTCAATGCCGCGGCGATGGATATCGTGGCGGCCTGTGCGGGATTTCTGCACGGTCTGTCAATCGCCAATGCCTTTATCAGGATCGGTCAATATAAAAGAATCATGGTCATCGGAGCCGAAAAGCTGTCGTCGTGCACCGATTTCACCGATCGCAACACCTGTGTATTGTTCGGTGACGGGGCGGGTGCGGCCGTGGTCGAGGCATCGGAGGGAGAACGCGGTATCCTGTCCACGTTTCTCAAGTCCGATGGCCGTCTGTCGGAACTGTTGTGGATTCCCCACGGCGGTTCGATCGCTCCGCCGCAAGGCTTTGACAATGGCGACGGAGAATTTTGTATACACATGTCAGGAAGTGAAGTGTTTCGGCACGCCGTACGGCAGATGAGCGACGCGTCGTTGAAAGCTCTGGATATGGCCGGGCTGAAATCGGACGACGTCGATGTCATGGTTCCGCATCAGGCCAATATTCGCATCATGGAATCCACCGCCAAGCGGATCGGTCTTCCGCACGAGCGGGTGTTCATGAATATCGCCAAATACGGCAATACCTCGGCGGCATCGGTTCCCATCGCACTCGATGAAGTGGTGCGGAGCGGCCGGATTAAAGAGGGAGACATTCTGTTAATGGCCGCGTTTGGCGGAGGCCTGACCTGGGCTTCGGCGACGGTCAAATGGTAGGAGACAAAATGGAATCGATAGCCATAGTATTTCCCGGTCAGGCGTCGCAGTACGTCGGTATGGGCAAAGATCTGTATGACGCGGATGAGAACGTCAGAAACTTGTATGATATCGCATCGCAGGCCATCGGCGAGAATATCGCGAAAATAGCTTTCGAGGGTCCCGCCGAAACACTCAAGCAGACCCGGTTCACACAACCGGCGATCTTATTGCATTCGCTGGCGGTGTTGACCGTCATGAAAGACGCGCTTCCCACGGCGGCCGTTACCGCGGGACATTCTCTTGGGGAATACGGTTCACTGGCGTTGGCCGGTGTGTTAAGCGCCGAGGATGCGGTCAAGGCGGTCGGACGACGGGCGCAGTTGATGGAACAGGCCTGCCGGGAGACGCCCGGCACGATGGCCGCAATTATCGGCCTGAATCAGGAGAAGGTCGCCGAGATTTGTAAAATCGCATCAGCAATCGGCGTGGTAGTTCCCGCCAATTACAATTCGGCCAATCAGCTGGTTATTTCCGGCACGGTCGAGGGAGTTGCCGAAGCCTGCCGTTTGTGCAAGGATGCGGGCGCCAAGCGCGCCATGGAATTGCAGGTGGGGGGCGCGTTTCATTCGCCCCTGATGGAATCGGCACAAAAAGGCATGAAAGAATATTTGGAAACGGTTGACTTTTTACCTCCAAATACAGACATTGTCCCGAACGTGACCGCCGAGCCTGAAAACGACTCCGCGCGGTTGAAAGAACTGCTGGTGGCGCAGTTGACGTCGCCGGTGAAATGGCATCAGACAATGCAAGCCTTTGTCAGGCGAGGCATCAATGCCGTGATAGAAGTCGGTCCGAGCAAGGTGCTGACCGGCCTGGCAAAACGGGAGATCAAAGACGCCAGAGTTATCAATATCGATACCATGCAGGATATCGAGGCGTTTGCGACGGTGACGGCGGAGTAGAAGACATATGATCTTTACCGGAAAAACGGCGCTCATTACGGGATCGGCGCGGGGAATCGGCAAAGCCATTGCCGAACGCCTGGCCGCCGGCGGAGCGAAAATCATTATTTCGGATATCATGGCCGATGCCGCCGAGGCGACCGCGGAGGAAATGCGCTCGCGTGGAATCGAAGCGATTGCGATTGCCGCCAACGTGGCGAATCGGGATGACGCGATAAAACTGGTCGAGGCGGCCGTAGCCAAATTCAGCAGTCTCGATATTGTCGTCAATAATGCCGGAATCACGCGTGACACGCTGATGGTACGCATGTCCGAACAGGACTGGGACAGCGTGATCGACGTCAACCTCAAGGGGGCGTTTCTGATTACCCAGGCGGCGGCGAAAATTATGATGAAACAGCGTTCCGGAAGAATTGTTAATATATCATCGGTCGTGGGACGTATGGGCAATGCCGGTCAGACCAATTATGCCGCCAGCAAGGCGGGGCTGATCGGATTGACCAAGGCGTCGGCGAAGGAGCTGGCGACGCGCGGCGTAACCGTGAACGCCATCGCCCCGGGCTTCATCCAAACCGCCATGACCGACCAAATGCCGGAGACGGCACGAGAAAAGCTTTCGGGAGCGATCCCGATGAAACGGCTGGGGACGCCCGAGGACGTTGCCGCCGCGGTGGCGTTTCTGGCTTCCGAAGATGCATCGTATGTAACCGGGCAGGTCATCGGAATCGATGGCGGCCTGTTAATGTAGTAAATGCGAAGGGAATCTGATAAAGAAGGAGAGAGAGGATGTCTGGCGAAATCACTCAGAAGGTTAAGGACATTATCGTTGAGCAGCTTGGTGTCGATGCCGCTCAGGTTACCGAAGACGCCAAATTCGTCGAGGATTTGAGCGCGGATTCGTTGGATACGGTTGAATTGGTCATGGCGCTGGAAGAGGAATTTTCCATTGAAATTCCCGATGAAGAAGCGGAAAAAATAACCTCCGTCGGTGATGCCGTTAATTACATTCAGGAGCACACCAAGTAACAGGAAACGAGAACTGCCATATGGATACTGTCAGGACAGTTGTAACGGGGATGGGATTGGTCAGTCCCCTCGGGTGTGATCTTGAAAAATACTGGCACGCCTTACTCGCCGGCGAAAGCGGAGTCGAACTGCTGACCCGTTTTGATACCGAAGGCATTACGTCGAAAATCGCCGCCGAGGTCAGGGGGTTCGATCCGCTGACGTTTGTCGAAAAGAAGGAAGCGCGGCGGATGGATCTCTCGGAGCAGTATGCCATCGGCGCCAGTCAACTGGCCATCGATCATTCCGGTTTGGATGTGACGTCCATTGATCTGAATCGAGCCGGTGTTATTATCGGTTCGGGGATCGGCGGCATTTCCACCTTTGAAAAACAGCATCAAAACCTGTTGGAATCCGGCCCGGGACGCGTCTCGCCGTTTTTCATTCCGATGATGATTATCGACATGTGCGCCGGGATGGTGGCGATGCGGTTCGGATTCCGGGGACCCAATTACGGCACGGTATCCGCCTGCGCCTCGTCGTCGCATGCTATCCTTAACGCCTTTCACGCCATTCAACGCGGCGAAGCCGATATCATGATTACCGGCGGTGCGGAAGCAACCGTCACGCCGACGTCGTACGCCGGTTTCTGTTCGGCGCGGGCGCTGAGCACCCGCAACGATGAGCCGCATCGGGCCTCGCGGCCGTTCGACAAGGATCGCGACGGATTCGTGATCGGCGAAGGATCGGCGATCCTGATTCTGGAATCGCTGGAATCCGCGCAGAAGCGCGGCGCAACCATCTACGCCGAAATCATCGGCGGCGGCATGACCTGTGATGCGCATCACATGACCGCGCCGCTACCCGATGGCGACGGCGCCCGGATGGCAATGCACAACGCCATTAAAGACGGCGGCATGACGCCGGATGACATTGAATATATTAACAGTCACGGGACCGCGACCCTGCTGGGCGATCCCGCGGAAACCAAAGCCATTA
>CAZVNK010000311.1:0-788 GCA_964628115.1 uncultured Ignavibacteriaceae bacterium
GGGCATGCACTGGTTATCGAACGAGTGACTCTCTCCGATGCTTCGCATGGCGTCGATCCGACCGCCTTTTCCGATTTGGCCGGACGGACCATTCAACGCCGGGTTCTGAAAGAATTAATCAGGAATCGGTATCGAACTCTCAGGCTGTTTTCTCTGACCGTGAACGTGATTGCCGACGACATCCGGCAGAATGAGCGAAAAACCGCGCGTTTGGAAATCACCGCCGTTCCCGAACCGGAACCGGCCACGCTTGACATTGAGATAACCGGCAATACCGTCGTGCCGGATTCCATTCTGCTTGGTATTTTAAAAAACAACGGGCCGTATCTTACCGCGGAACACGCCGCCATTTTCTGCGACAGCACGGTCGCGATGTACAACGCCAGCGGATATGATCTGGCCCATGTCAGCGAAATACGCTACGATCCCGAACGCAATCATCTGCGCATCGTTATCGATGAAGTCACCATCGAGGACATTCGCATCGCCGGAAACCGTCGCACCAAAAACTGGCTGATCAAATCGCATTTCAAACCGCAGACGGGACAGCCGCTGAATCTTCGCGACGCCCGCAAGGGAATCGCCAACATTTACAGCACCGACCTGTTCGACCGCGTCATCATGAACGTCCTCCCGGGCGACTCGGCGGCGGTCATCCGTCTGAACGTCGAGGAAAAAAAATACACGCAGATTCGTCTGGGATGGCACTGGGATGATGAGTACTACAGCGAGGAATTCGCGGAACTGCTCGATGACAACCTGTTCGGAACCGGCCAGGAATGCCTGCT
>CAZVNK010000311.1:798-3927 GCA_964628115.1 uncultured Ignavibacteriaceae bacterium
TCACGCTCAATATGCCCCCCGGCGGCAGAAGTACGAAGCCTCGCTCAAGGCGGATCGCTTTTTCTCGACGTATCTGACTTATCGCGTCCGGGGATACTTCAATCTGCTCGAGCGGAAATTCTACAACGACAAAAGCGAGGAAACGCATTCCGTCCGCGAGGAACGCTACGGTATCGACTTTGTCGCGGGACAGCAAATATCGCGTTTCGGCACGGTCACCGGTGAAATTCGCTGGGAGGATATCGACACCCGCAATCTCACCACGGGTATCACCGGCAGTACCCGCCTGCGCACGATCACGCTTCGCTCGCACGTGGAAACGATCAACAAGTACCCGTTCCCCACCCACGGCAAACGGCACGTCTTTTATGTCGAATTCGCCGCCGACGTTCTCGGCGGTGAAACCAGGTACACCAAACTATTCAGTTCCGTTGAATCGTATTTTCCCCTGCTGGATTGGCTTAATTTCCATCCCAAAATCGCTCTCGGCTGGGTCGACACCGATTATCTCATCCCCGTGTCGGAGCGTTTCTATATCGGGGGCCAGAAATCATTCGCCGGATACAACACCGATGAAGTCTCCGGCGATAAAATGGTTTTGGGCAATCTCGAATTTCGATTCCGCCTTCCCTGTCGCTTGTACCTAACCACCCGCTACGACATGGGGCAGGTGTTTACTTCAGCCGACGCGATCAAACTGAGCAACCTGCGCTGGGGCGCGGGCGTTTTTCTGGCCTACGATTCTCCGCTCGGGCCGGTCGATTTCGGCTACGGTATCACCGAGGACAATCTCGACCGCGTGTATTTTTCCGTCGGTTTGCATTTTTAACGGGACCGTTGTACTCTGCGGGCCAACCGGTTGAGTGCACCATGACATATAGTGTCACGGAATTACAGGAAATTCCTTGACAGAATGTCGACTCACCTGTATATTATGCATAGGTAAACCACCTCTTTACCTGACATTTCCAGTGTAGTCACATAGGCAAGAATCTATCTAAGAGAACCACCTCTTTTTATCCGGCATCATCAACCGGAAACCTTAAACAGGGAGGAATTTTGCCTATGAGTTGAATGGAGCCGCTCTGGTAGCATCTTATGGCTTTTATGAAAATGATGACAGCTCGACATGACTGAAATGTTGCCATAACAGCCGCTTTCATTTTCCGGCGATTGTCGCAATGTCGACTCTCGTATTGGGGGGGGAAGAGCACCAACCTCATACCTATCATCTTCTTCTACTCCTGAAAATGAAGGGCACGATGTCGTTCATCAATGCGAATGACATTGTATAGGGGGTAAGAAGTATTCGCAATACGTCGAGCCCCGGCCATAACCAGTGGTCGGGGCTTTATTTATCCCATCCTCTATGGGCATTCTCCCATACAAACCCATCGCCAATCGCTTCAGCGATCCCGTCCGAACTGTGCAGTCCCTGCACATTTTTCCAATTACCATATTGCGACACAACGATTTACGCCACCCGCAAAAAGATGATTCATCGGCGGCATTCGGCTTGCACAAGGATACGGCAAATGACAACAAGCCGCAAACGTGAAAAGAGGCGATTGAGATGAAAGTCAAATTTACGCTCACAATGGATGATGTCACCGTCGATGGTCGCTTGATCGATACCATTGTGCTCGACTGGATCTCGGAGCTGGAATACAACGAGGTCCTGAACATCTCGCACGATTGGATCAGTTCTCAGAATTTTCTGACCCAGAGGATGACCGGCCTGACCCGTGTCGGTGAATCCTCACTGACCATTGAACCCCTTGAGGATTTCTGAGAAAGGCTCGACGATGGAAGCATTGATTCAACAGGCACTGGATTATCTCAGCACCGCGCCGAACTGGTTTGTCGATCTCAAGCAATTGATCCTCGATCGATTTGGCACCCCCGGTTTGATTGCCGCCGTTTTGGTTCTGCTCAGCGCCGTAGTCCTGTTACTTCTGAAGGTCATGAAAATCTCCTTTGACGTGATTCGCTACGTTCTGGTTCCGTCGGTTGCGATAACGTTCGTCGCGACCTACTTCCTCCCCTTCTCGTTCGTCTACATCCTCCCTGTCAGCGTCTCCCTGTTTTCGGTGGTATTGCTGGTAAAAGGATAATCGCAAAGGTATGTCCACAGGATAATGTTATGGCCGATCAGAAACCACATGGCAGACACGATGACGATGAATTGACCCGTGTCCCCGTCAGTTCCGGTGATGATTCCGGATTGGAGTCGCCGTTCGAGGATGATCCGCTCGACGACGATTGCATGTTCATCGAATGCCCCGGAGCCTCGATCTATGAACCCGGGACCCGTAATGTCATTTGTGGCGCCAGATTCATCGACGAGAATGATCCCACCAAAGGTTATGAAATCATCGATAAGCCGGTGTACGCCCCCGATCATGTCCGGCGTCGTATCATCAAGAAATCACACGCCGCTTCCATCCGCCGCTGTCAGGCCTGTCAGGATTTGACCGTGCGTCTGATGCGTCGCGAAGGCCCCGATATGTGTATCCCCAGCAGTCGCTTTCCTCGGCGACAGCGCCTGAAATCGGTTGAAAAAACCTGGTAAAAATCCGGGGTTCCGCAGTAGAAAAATCACTTTAAAAATCTCCATAACTCATTAAAAACTAACATTTTAGGGCGGAACTTTTTACTTGCCTCGTTGTTTAAATAGTATTATAATATAGGATTATGGAATACCAGCGAATGATACCGTCGCGCAAGGCTCCCGCCAAGGTCGGCTCACTCATAGATAAGGTCATGAGTGATTTGGGATTGGCTTCGACCCTGGCCGGATGGAAGGTGCTTCAACACTGGCCCGAGATCGTCGGCGAAACCATCGCCCGTGTCACCAGACCGGTGCGATATGAAGATCACACCCTGTTGATCTCCGTCCCCGATGCGGTCTGGCGTCAGCAGTTATCCCTGCAGATCGAGTTGATCCTGGATAAAATCCACGATACTCCGGGGGGACGCACCGTCCGTAAAATTCGCTTTATCGCGTAAACGAGAGGAATGGCTTCTCAATGGAAGATGGAATAGCAACCTTGGAAGAAAAAAAGAATAAATCGGAACGGCAGTATGATGCCACTACCATACAGGTTCTGAAAGGGCTGGAAGCGGTGC
>CAZVNK010000312.1:0-3922 GCA_964628115.1 uncultured Ignavibacteriaceae bacterium
AAAGCCAACACGCCCAGCGCGCGGCCGGGATGCCAGATACGTTTCGTATCGACGTGTCGCCACTTCAACCATACCGTGCGCAATAACCAGAGCAATCCACCAATGAAAAACACGTAATAATACGTCATGAAAATCATGCCGCCGATCACCCCACCGGCCAGATAATGCGACCATCCGTATCGCGATCGTTGCCGCGCCTGTCCCACGTAATACAACCACCACGGGATGAAAAAGGCATTGGCCAGAAAGGCATGCGGAAAAAGATACATGGCGTTCATCTCCGCCGAACAGAACAGAAACGTCGAGATCGTAACCAGCGCCGCCGCGAACGGTGTCACCAGCCGACGCCACAACCAGTACAGCAATCCGGGACCGACCAGATAGATCAACACCGTTCCGATTTTGACCATTTTAAACGCCTCGACCGAAAACAGCCGGGCGTACACCGATAACAGGAAATAGTACAACGGCGGGTAAAACGCCGGCAAATCCTTGTAATAAAAATCGGGCCAGCCGAAAAACGACGTGAACTTGAGAATCATGGCGGTTCGGAATTTCTGATCCCCCCAGTAACCGTTGAAACCGAACGGAGTCCCATCGAAAACCAGAGAGACCACCACCACGCCGTACAGTGTAAACATCCCCACCAGCAAGCCGGCTTTCCATCTCCAGCTCAGACGGGACAGCCAGACAACAATCACCACCAGGAAAAAGCCAAGCGCCCACGAATCAAGCCAGATGCAATCGGTGATCAGCAATTCCTCGTTGAACGGTTTGGACGGCAGGGAGTATACGAACAGGTACAGACCAAGCAGGCAGAAAATGCACAGTGAGATCAGTAGTGGCGCGTGTTCGCGAATTGATTTCGGATAATTCATAATCGTTTTGTCAATGACTGAAGGTAACAATCACAATCGGGCATTGTCAATGCAATATTATTCCCGCGAAAAGAACTGGCGTGAACGACGATTAATCCCCTTATTACGGCAAGATCGCTATGAAAAACAGAAAGACGGTGACGAATCGATGCAAAAACTCAAACCCATGATAAGGTTTGTCACGACCGGCCATGGCGGTGTCATGCTGATTTTGTTTCTACTCGCCTTCGGCGTTCGTTTCGGCATGTTGACGGCATCGCTCGATCAAACCTCGACCGAATACATTGCGAGTCATCCCTCCGACTCCCCGGAATACATCCAGCTGGCCGAAGATTTCACACGGTTGGACATTACCCATGAGCATATTTTGTATATGGTCGGCTTCGGTTATGCGCTGTTTCTGGCGGGAGCTTTTTTGCTTTCGGGGCATAGTCTGTTGTTTGCGCTGATCGTGCAAATCATTCTGTCGTCGATCACGACGGCATTGATATACAAAATCGGCCTGGTTTTATTTCGACGACCGCCGGTGGCTGTAATCGCCGCCCTGCTCAATGCCGTATCGCTTACCGGAATCACGTTGAGTATCTCGTTTCTCAGCGACACTTTGTTCTTTTTTCTGCTGACTCTGGCGGTTTATCTGTATTTGCATGGTCTTGCCCGCCCACATCTGACACGACTGCTATTTCTGGCGATCACTATCGCTCTGGCCGCGTTCACTCGCGCGGTAGGGCAGTTCCTTCCGGTCGTTCTGTTTTTTGCCACGCTGTTGATTCCCTCGCGATTTTTCGCGGAGTCCAAAGTGCGCGGTGTTACCTATATCGGTATCACCATGGCGCTGGCGCTGATGCTGATATCCGTCTGGGCGCTTCGCAATTATGCCGTCCACGACACGTTTTCCGTCGCCGGAACCGGTATCGAGGCCACCGGGAAATATCTCGGGGCGCGGGTCGCGGCGAATCAAAGCGACTCACTGACCACCGGTGAGTACCAGGACATATTCGCGCGGGAGTTGACCGGCAACGGCCGTCCGGCGCCCGATCCCAGGCAGAGGCGCGACTGGTATCTCGCCAAGCTGACCGAGTTGTTTCGGGCCGACCCGATGCTGTTCGTTAAGACTTATATATCAATCATCGGATATAATATTCTGGCGTACGACGACAATTATCATTTCCGATTTCCCGATTATCGTCGATGGTTCAGCAAAATCATTTCGCTTTTAAGACAATACGGCGTCAATGTTATCGTCCTTTTACTCACCATGTGCGGGGCGGCGATTCTGGTGTACCGCAAAGATTATTTCGCCGTCATTCCGTTGATAATATTGTATCTCTATTTTGCTTTTCTGTCGGGATTCACGTTCTGGCAGGGTTCCCGCATATTTTATCCGGCTCATCTGGCGGGGTGCTTTTTTGGGGCAACGACTCTGGACGCGCTTTGGAATCGGATTGCCCGGCGTATCAAACGCTAAACCAAAAAGCCGCCCGAAGGCGGCTTTTGTCGTATGGAAAGTATTTTCTCGTAATTAGTTCAGGTAGGCGCGAAGTGACCGACTGCGCGAGGCATGACGCAGGCGACGGATAGCCTTTTCTTTGATCTGGCGAACCCGTTCCCGAGTCAGCGAAAAGCGCGCACCGATTTCCTCCAGCGTCAGCGCCTTTTCATGATTCAAACCGAAATACAGGCTGATCACCTCCGCTTCGCGGGGTGTCAGCGTATCGAGCGCCTTTTCAATCTCCATCTTCAGCGAATGTTCCAGCAGTTCCTCATCGGGAGCCGGCTGATACTCATCCTCCAGAATATCGATCAGGGAGTTGTCCTCCGAAACCGAAAACGGCGCATCCAGCGACAGATGCGAATTGGAGATTTTCAACGTGTCGGAGACTTCCATTTCGGAGAGGTCAAGTTCGCGTGCTATTTCGTCGGGCGACGGCTCGCGGCCAAGCCCCTGTTCCAACGAACTGGACACCTTTCCGATTTTATGCAGAGTTCCGACCCGGTTGAGCGGTAGACGAACAATACGACTCTGCTCGGCCAAAGCCTGCAGAATCGCCTGTCGAATCCACCAGACGGCATAAGAAATAAACTTGAACCCTCTGGTTTCATCGAACCGTTTGGCCGCCTTGATCAATCCGATATTACCCTCGTTGATCAAATCGGCCAGGGACAAACCCTGATTCTGATACTGTTTCGCAACGGAAACGACAAAACGCAAATTGGCCTTGGTTAATGCTTCCAGGGCGTTTTTCGAGCCCTGCTTTATTTGTTTGGCCAACCGCACTTCCTCATCAGCATCAATGAGCGGGGTTTCTCCTATTTCACGGAGGTACAGATCCAAAGACCTGTCTTCGTCGCGGTATTTTAACGATTGTTTAGCCACGATGAATGATTACTCCTCCTTTACGAACGATGGGTTCTGATGTGAGTTCAGGGCCGAATCGCCTTGTACTCAATTGACCCCCTGGGATCGACCAGTAATACGGGAATCGCCTTTTTCATATCCCGTATACTGCTTGCAACAGACTGCAAATCGTCCAGGTTCTTTACTTCAATGTTATTAACCTGCGTAATAATCGAACCGGGCATAATGTCGGCGAGGTAGGCCGACGAGCCTCGGTTCACTCTATTAATATATACGCCCGGAAAGTAGTCCGATCCTATCTGTCGGGCGATATTTTCATTGTAAGTCAATAATTCCATTCCCAGCCAGGTCGCCGGTTGATCAGGAAGAACCGTTTCCTCCGAATGACTGGCCAGGTATTCCTCACGATCGATAATGGTCACCTGTACTTTTTGGGCCTTCGCCTGCCGCACCAGCTCGATATCCAACGGCCGGCCTTTTGTGGCGGTTGCGATCAACACGCTGAACTGACCCAGATCGAGAATCTCCTGATTGTTGAATTTCGTCAGAATGTCGCCGCTTCTGATACCCGCCTCGTCCGCCGGCGAACCGGTGAAAACCGAGTCGATCTACACGCCCTTGACGGCCGGTAAATTGTTGCTTTTCGCCCGCGCCTGAGTCACCTCCGACAGCCAAACTCCCACCC
>CAZVNK010000313.1:0-3915 GCA_964628115.1 uncultured Ignavibacteriaceae bacterium
CTGTCCGCCTCGGCAGAAGAGGTCAAAAAGGAGTTCCACAGGGAGTTGACTCCGGCAAACTATATAAAAGACCCGATCCCTATGGAATCGGGTCTTGAATTCAATGGAGGGGGGAGGATTCGAACCTCCGAAGGCGATCGCCGACAGATTTACAGTCTGTTCCCTTTGGCCACTCGGGAACCCCTCCAGCGATATATTTTACATATCGACCAATCGGCCTCAAGTTCGAGTCTCTTTCCGTCAAAAAGCCGGCGAAGGGACTCGAACCCCCGACAGGCTGATTACAAATCAGCTACTCTACCATCTGAGTTACGCCGGCGTACCGATTGGCTCCTAAAATATCTCTTTCGGCGGTTTTGTCAAGACCAAATGTACTCCTATGGAAAAAATCCCGTCATATTCCGACACTATATTTTCTTCTTCCACTTGGTTCCCGAGGGAGTATCCTCAAGAATGATGTCCATTGCCAGCAGTTGATCGCGCACCTGATCGGCGGTGGCGAAATCCTTGTCTTTGCGGGCTTGATTTCGTTTCTCGATCAGCGCCATGACTTCGCTTTCCAGATCGCCCTCATCGG
Source organism: uncultured Ignavibacteriaceae bacterium (assembly GCA_964628115.1). Lineage (GTDB taxonomy): Bacteria > Zixibacteria > MSB-5A5 > GN15 > PGXB01 > JAFGAL01. Next base: position 578 of record CAZVNK010000313.1, read on the forward strand.
CCTGCAACAGATTGAGAACCGAGTCGATTTTCCTGACGGCATCGAGGGCTTTATCGCGTTCATCACCAGAGAGCTTGTTCTCGGCACGCAGGCGGTTGATATCGCGAATGAAATCGAATACCGCACCCAGAGCGCCCGAGATATTCAGATCATCGTCGAGATTCTCCTCAAAACGCGTCAGGGTTTTCCGTACGACCTCATCGGCTTCGCCCGACGACTCTCCCCCGTCATAGTCACTCAAATTCGCATGAAAATCATTGTACCGTTCGATCGCATTGCGGGCGGCATCCAGACCGTCGAATGTGAAATTGAGCTGTTGCCGGTAATGCGTGGCCATCAGAACATAACGCACCGCCAACGGCGAGTATCCCTTGTCGAGAATCTGCCTCAGTGTGAAGAAATTATTGAAGGATTTGGACATTTTCCTTCCCTCGACAATCAAATGCTCCGAATGCAACCAGTACTTGACAAAGGGCTTCCCGGTCGCCGCCTCGGCCTGTGCGATTTCGTTTTCGTGATGCGGGAACATATTGTCGACACCGCCGCAGTGGATATCAAACGATTCGCCGAGATATTTCATCGACATCGCCGAGCATTCCAGATGCCAGCCGGGCCGTCCTTTTCCCAACTCGTTTTCCCAGAATACATCGCCGTCATTTTCGTCCCAGGCCTTCCAAAGGGCGAAATCCGACACCGATTCTTTTTCGTACTCATCCGATGCCACCCTCGCCCCGGCTTTCAGTCCGGACAGGTCGATGTGAGACAGTTTGCCGTATTCGGGGAATTTGGCGATGGAGAAATAGTAATTGCCGTCGACTTCATACGCGATTCCGCGATCGATCAGCGCCTTGACCAGAGTGACCATTTCCTCGATATGCGTCGTGGCTTCAGGATAGACATCCGCCCGTTCAATGCGAAGGCTGTCGAGATCCTCGAAAAAGGCGTCTTTGTATCGCCGGGTATAGTCATCGAGTGATATCTTCTCGCGCAACGATCCCTTGATTGTCTTGTCGTCGATATCGGTGATGTTCATGACATGCGTGACTCGGTATCCCTTGTATTTGAGATAGCGGCGAAGCAGGTCCTCGAACATATACGTGCGGAAATTTCCGATATGGGCGTAGTCATAGACAGTCGGGCCGCAAGTATACAAACGCACGTGATTATCATCAAGCGGTATGAATTCGTCTTTGCCCCTGGTCATCGTGTTGGTAAAGCGCAAAGCCATGCGACACCTTCCTTGCCATCAATTTAACAAATAAAACACCACATATTCAAAAAAGCGGCGAATCGTATTCGGCAATATCATTCGCCACTATTGACTGATATCGTCAAAATCCCCCTCAAGATAACCGAGTAGTTCCGACAGGGCGCGAAGAACGATCATGCCGTCCGGCATGGGATCGGGGTAATCGCGACCTTCCCGATACTTGATCATGGCATGCAGGCCGTATTCCCGGGGCCCCTGATAATCCTCCGGATAACGATCGCCGATAAAAAGTAGTCGATTCGGTCGGCTGTTCATCAACTCCACCGCATACCGATAAATCGACGGGTGGGGTTTGCGATAGCCAAATGAGGACGAGAACACGGTGAAATCGAAATACTGCAAAATACCGTATGCCTCAAGTTCCCGACGATGATATTCACCGGGGAAAATCGTATTGGAAACCAGACCTATTTTCTTGCCGTTTTCCTTAAGCCTTTGCAATACCGTGGGGACATCGGCGAACATGGTCACCTGCCTGGCCAGCGGTTCGGCATACGCCTCGAAGTATTTTTGCGCCAGTCTGCCGTCGCCGTTGATTCCGCAGGATTTCAGCAATTCCTCAGCAAGATCGACCACCACCCATTCCTTAAGACTGGCCGAGGCTCGCTCACGATAGGAACTTCTAATATCCAAATACGCCTGAGTAAATTCTTCAAGCGTCGGGACGGGATGTCCGTTTTCCCTGAGATATTCATACCCGGCCTCGACACAGAGAAGATTCAACTCATCCCAGGGAATGGTCTCATATTCCAGTAGCGTGGAGCCGAGATCGAAAAGGATTCCGTCAACGTCGATTTTGGTTATCGTATTCATTCTCGCAGTGCCGATTCGCAGATTTTTTGAATCAAATCGTTAAATGTCATACCGACCTGCTTTGCCGCCATCGGCGCCAGAGAAAGCTCGGTCATGCCCGGTAATGTATTAACCTCCAGAAACCAGGGGCGGTTCCGACTATCAAGGATAAAATCGACACGGGCCAAACCGGAGCAGTGTATCAGTTCATAAGCATGTGCGGCATGGGCGGCGATTTCTTCGGCCACGTCTTGCGGGATATCCGCCGGGCAAACATAATTGGACTTGCCTTTGGTATACTTGCATTGATAATCATACAGATCATTACCCGGAATAATCTCCACCAGAGGAAGCGCCTTACCATCGAGAACCGATGCGGTGATTTCACGACCGCGAATATATTGCTCCACCAAAACCTCGTTGTCTATCCGAGCTGAATCGCCAAGAGCCGGGACAAGCTGATCATCGTTTTTTACCAGAGTCAGGCCGATGGTCGAACCGGAATTGTTGGGCTTTACGATCAACGGCAGGGCAAATTGGTCTTTGATATCGGGCAGGTAATTTCCGATGTCCGATTCTTTCCTGATTCGGGCAATCATCCAATCCGGTGTCGGAATCCCCTCGTTTTTTACAATGCGTTTCGCATAAGCCTTGTTCATGGATATTGCCGAGGCCATCATATTCGACCCGGTGTATTTTTTGCCGGCCAGATCAAGAACCGCCTGAATGGTGCCGTCCTCCCCGGCTCCGCCATGCAAAGCGATCATGACCAGATCGACCTGTTGATACTCGGACATTTGTAATGATGCGGTCAAGGCGGTGGCATCGATGGGTTTGAGTGCGATTTTGGAGGATGAAATGCGATCTTGCACCAACAAGAATTCACCGTTGGTATCCAGCAGTGATTTTCCATCGGCGGAATCGATAACGGACGCCTGATGCCCCAATTCCCGGAGCGCTGTATACATCGCCCGGGCCGAGGCCAGCGATATTTCGCGTTCGCCCGACACGCCCCCGGCCAGAACCAGAATATTGAGTTTATTTCCCATATTTCTTCGACTTCTTTATTTTCCAAACGACAATTGCAATCACCAGAGCCAGTACAATCGGCCAGGCTATTTTTTCATACAATCGATAATATTGCGCAATCGTTTCGAAATTGACAACAAAAACATAACTGCCGAAAAGCAACAACCCGTTGAACATCCAAAATGAAAAAGATGTGTACAGAAACATGCCGTCCGCCCGATAGCGGCTGATGCCGGCAACCAGCGCG
>CAZVNK010000314.1:0-3912 GCA_964628115.1 uncultured Ignavibacteriaceae bacterium
AATAAAACCATCGCATCCCTGACCGTCTCCGGGACCTACCTGCAGAAGGTCCTGATGGTCGGCGAATACCTGGGATTCGGCGGTCCCGCCGATTACGCGGCCGAGACCCTGGATGAGAACATCGACGGATCCGACGCCAACGGTTATACCACCGTCGGCATCCCTTCCGACGTTTTCACGGTCGATCGTCTGTACGAGCGAGACTGGACCGGCAACGACTGGCCGCAGTCGGAACTGGTAACCCGTATCAACGACGGCGTGCATATTCTCAATCATCTCGGTCACGGCAGTGAGGATTATGCCATGAAGCTGTACAACAGCGACGTCCTCAGCCTGATCGACAACGCCGATCTCTGTTTCGTGTATTCTCAGACCTGTCTGGCCGGGCATCTCGACGGACTCGACTGCTGGGCCGAGCACATGAACATCAAAATCGACGAGGGCGCCTTCGCGGTCATCATGAACGCCCGTTACGGTTTCGGCGAAAGTAACAGCACCGACGGCCCGTCACAGCGTTTCAATCGCGAATTCTGGGATGCCGTGTTTAACACTTCCGAGGGTAAACCGGAACTGGGTCGCGCCAATCACGACTCTAAAGAAGACAACCTGTACCGCATCTCCGACGATTGCATGCGCTGGTGCTACTATGAAATCAACCTGTTCGGTGATCCGACCGTCTCGGTTCGTGGTGTCACCGGCATATCATTTGCCTATCCGATCGGCCTTCCCGAAATCATCCCGCCGAATGTCCCGCAGACCTTCGAGGTGGTGATCAGTCCGACCGGCGACGGCGTGCCGGTTCCGGGAACGGGTCAATTGCATTATACCATCAATGACGGCCCGGTGCAGACCGAGACAATGGTGGAAATCGGCTCCAATCACTATGAGGCCACTCTGCCGGCGGTGGGATGCCAGGAGACGCTGAAATATTACGTCAGCGCCGAGGAAGCCTCCAACGGCCGTTATTACAATCCCAATCCCAGCAAGCCCAACGAAGTGGTGGTCGCTTCAGAGGTTGTCACCGCCTTTGCGGATGATTTCGAAACCGATCTGGGATGGACATCGTCCGGTGGATCATGGGGCCGTGGAACTCCCACCGGTGGCGGCGGGGAATATGGAAATGCCGATCCCACCAGCGGTCACGACGGTTCGGCCAATATTTATGGCTACAATCTCAGTGGCGATTATGAAAACAGCATGCCGGAATACCATCTGACCAGTCCGGCCATCGACTGCTCCGAAATCGCCAACGCCCATCTGAAATTCTGGCGCTGGCTCGGCGTGGAACAACCGTCATACGACCATGCTTATGTTCGTCTCAGCACTGACGGCAGTACCTGGAACACGATCTGGGAAAACTCAGGAACGATCGAGGACAGCCAATGGAGCCAAATGGAAATCGATATCTCCGACGCTGTCGACGGCGAACCGACCGTTTACATTCGTTTTACGATGGGCACGTCCGACGGTTCCTGGCGTTACTGCGGCTGGAATATCGACGATCTCGAAATCAGCGGTTATGTCTGCTATGAAAACCGTCCGTACATTTCGACCAGCGAGGTGCCGGACTGGACCGAGGGATTGCCCCTGTCTTTGCAATTGGAAGCATTCGGCGGAACCGGTGATCATACCTGGACCGACAAGAACAACGATCTGGCCGGTACCGGCCTGACGTTTTCGACCGAAGGCCTGCTTTCGGGCACACCGACCGCGACCGGTGAAATAACATTCACCGCGATGGTTGCCGACGAGGCAATGGAAACCGACGACAAAATCTTCACTTTTTCGATCAATGAAACCGTCGCCATCTCCTCCGTCGAACTTCCCGAATGGACTGCCGGCATATCGTTCTCACAACAGATGACCTGCACCGGCGGAACCGAACCGCTGATCTGGACAGACAAAAACGGTGATCTCGACGGAACCGGCCTGACGCTTTCCCAGGACGGTTTACTGTCCGGAAATCCCGTAGCCGGAACCGTCGGCTTTACGGCCGTGGTTACCGATCATGCCGGAGCCGTCGATGAAGACGTCTGTTCCTGCACAATCAATGCGGCAGTCGATATCACGACCGAAGCTCTTCCGGATTGGACTCTGGGACATGACTTCTCCATTATGCTGGCTTGCGATGGTGGTACCGGTGAATTGGAATGGGCCGATAAAAACAGCAATCTGCAGGGAACCGGACTGGTTCTTCGCGACGACGGACGACTTTGGGGTGTCCCTGACACTATAGGAACTTTGACCTTTACCGCCACCACGCATGATGAATTGAATTCGTCTGATGAACAGCAATTGAGTGTCACCATTAATCCGGCGTTGTCCATCCTTACGGCCTCTCTTCCCTCCTGGACCGTCAATCAGGCATATTCCAGGCCGTTGACCGTCTCCGGCGGAACCGGCGAGATCAGCTGGTCAGCAAAAGACAGCGGCCTTGATGGAACCGGCCTGAGTATTTCTTCCGACGGACACGTCGTCGGCACACCGACGGTGGAAGGCACTCTGACGTTTACTGCGGAAGCGACCGATGCCGTAGGTGCAACAACTGAGAAAGGACTGTCAGTCACAATCAATCCCGCCGTAGTCGTGGACAATATCCTTCTCGGCAACTGGACTGCAGGGCTGGCGTATACGCATCAGTTGACCACTACCGGCGGCACCGGGACGAAAACCTGGGTCGACAAAAACAATGACCTTGAGGGAACCGGACTGACCCTGTCGACAAGCGGACAGCTTTCCGGCACACCGGTTGAAGGCATAATCGGCTTTGTGGCAATGGCAACCGATCAAACCGGTTCGACCGACGAGAAAAGCTTCGGTTTCACCGTCAATCCGGCCGTTGCCATCCAGAATGAAACGCTCCCCGGCGCCGGTACCGGTGAATCGTATACTCAGCAGTTGACCGTCACCGGCGGTACCGGTGTCAAGACATGGTCTGATAAAAACGGCGACCTCGATGGCACCGGATTGACCCTGTCGGCAACGGGTGAAATCTCCGGGACGCCGACGATAACGGAAGCCGTTACATTTACCGCAAAAGCCACCGATCAGGTGGGAGCGTTCGATGAACAGGCCCTGACCATCGACATCAACGCCCCGCTTGCGATCGAGACGGAAAATCTGCCCGACTGGACCGCCGAGGTGGCCTACAGCCAGCAGTTGGATGCTATCGGCGGAGTCGGCGCCTACAACTGGACCGATAAAAACGGCGACCTCGACGGCACCGGCCTGACCCTCTCGACAGATGGCTTGCTCTCCGGCACTCCGACCGTGACCGGGTTGATCGGTTTTACCGCGATGGTGACCGACGAAGCCAAAGCCTCGGTTGAACAGGCATACGAACTGACAATCAATGTCGCGGTCGGCATTACGACCGAATCCCTGCCGAACGGCGTTCTCGATGAGCCGTACAGCATTCAACTGAATGCCTTTGGCGGAACCGGCGTGAAAAACTGGACCGACAAGAACGGCGATCTGGATACCTACGGCATGACTTTGTCGACCGATGGTCTCCTGACAGGAACCGTCAGCGAAGAAATTACGGTCAGCTTTACCGCACTCGTCGCCGACCAGGTCGGATCATCGGATGAAAAGACCTTTGCATTCTCATTCGGCCCGGCTTATGTCTGCGGCGACGCCAACGACGATGATGCAGTCAACCTGCTTGATGTCCTCTATGTCATCGATTACCTCTACGGTGTTCCGCAAGGACCGGCGCCTGATCCGGTCGAGGCCGGCGATTCCAATGCCGACGGCAACGTTAACCTGCTCGACGTCCTCTACGTGATTGATTATCTCTACGGTGTACCGCAGGGACCAGAACCGATCTGCCCATAGGCATACGATCGAAACACACTCTTATATCAACGGGGTTGGCAAAAGCCGACCCCGTTCGTTATGTACATAAAAACG
>CAZVNK010000315.1:0-3873 GCA_964628115.1 uncultured Ignavibacteriaceae bacterium
GATCGCCCTGGGCGTAACGGCGCTGCGTGTCGTCCGGACGGCGCGCCAGCAGATGCAATAGACGGAATTCCGCGGGCGTAAGATAAATGCGACTGCCCCGGTAGGTCACTTCATGACGTCCCGGATGCACCACCAAATCATGCACTCGGATATTTCGGCAGATATTTGGCTATCGGATCATTGACACTCAGCAATCCCTGCTCCTCCAGCATCAGGATTGTCGAAGCCGTGAACTGCTTGGTAATGGAACCGATAAAAAACTTCGTCGACGACGTGTTGGGGATGTTCAATTGCTGGTTAGCCATGCCGTATCCCCGACTCAGAATGACCCGACCATCATACGCCACCAAAGCCGTTCCCTCGAACCCCCACAAATCATGCGCCGATTTGAGATAATCATCCATCGGTTTGCGCACGTCACGGCAGGTCGACAAGAACACGACCGAAAGCAGACAAACCAACAAAATCGATATTGGTCGTACTCGACGGTGGTGAGTATCGACTTTCATATAAGTACACACCTATTCCGGCTGAACGGATGCAAGGTAAAGCAGGAATGAAAGCGGTAATTAATCCGCCAGATGTCCCTGATGCCGGACGATTTCCCCATCGACCATATAGATGACGTCTTCGGCGATATTGGTGGCATGGTCCCCGATACGTTCCAGACTTCGCGACACACTCAATAAATGCGAAAAGTACTCCACCGCATCGGGCTCACCCCGCACCTGTTTGTAAATAACGTGACGTGACTGATGGTACAACTCATCCATCTCATCGTCCGACTTGCAGATTTCGCGTGCGCCATCGGCATCCATCGACACCAGCGCGTCGGCCGACCGTTTGTCCATACGCATCGCCATCTGGAGCACCCTGTCAAGATCGAAAGGCACGTCACGCCGGGGGGACAGGGCCAGTTCAGTGGTGCGCTGGGCGATATTGGAAGCCTCATCGCCGATTCGTTCGAGATCGTTGTTGATTTTCATCACCGCCACGATAAAGCGCAAATCGATCGCCACCGGTTGGTGCAACGCCAGTGTTTTCAGGCATTCCTCCTCAACCTCGACCTCCATCTGGTCGATCTGTGTGTCGTTTTCGATAACGGTTTCCGCCAGGGTAATATTGCGCTCGGTAACCGACTGCACCGCCATCATCAGGTTTTCCTCCACCATGGCGGTCAGGTGCAGGATTTTCTTTTTCATCCGTTCAATTTCTTTGTGAAAATGCTGGGTCATATCTCAACCCTTTTGTTTAACCGAAACGACCGGTGATATAATCTTCGGTCTTTTTCCTGATCGGTTTCGTGAAAATCTCATTGGTCGGTCCGAATTCGACCATAACACCCTCGAAAAAGAAAGCCGTCGAATCGGAAATGCGTGCCGCCTGTTGCATGTTGTGCGTGACGATGACGATCGTGTAATTCTTTTTCAACTCTCCGATCAAATCCTCGATCTTGGACGTGGACAGCGGATCCAACGCCGAGGCCGGTTCGTCCATCAGAATCACTTCCGGCCGGATCGCCAGCGCGCGGGCGATACACAATCGCTGTTGCTGACCGCCCGACAGCATAAAAGCGCTGACATCCAGCTTGTCTTTGACCTCGTCCCAGAGAAAGGCGTCTTTCAGCGATTGTTCGACCACTTCCTGAATCAATCCACGATCCTTGATGCCGTTGACCTTCAGTCCGTACGCCACGTTCTCGTAAATCGACTTGGGAAAGGGATTCGACTTCTGAAACACCATCCCGACCCGGGTGCGCACCGACGACGGATCCTTGAGGTCACGGTAAATGTCGATATTATCAAGCCTGACCGTCCCCTCCATTTTGGTTCCGGGAATGGTTTCGTTCATGCGATTCAACGTCCGCAAAAACGTCGACTTGCCGCATCCGGACGGCCCGATCAAAGCGGTCACGCGGTTTTGCTCGATATCCATGGAAATATCGAACAGCACCTGATTGATTCCGTAATAAAAATCCAGATTCCGCACTATCATTTTGTACTGCGAAGATTCCGTTGTCTCGTCTTCGGCTTTCTCGACCGGCGCCCGTTCCGACTGTTCGGTGGTTTCTTCATGCATGAACACGCTTTTTCCTCATACTCGAGCGAATGAATATCGCCACGAAGTTAAGAATAAATGTCAATAAAAGCAGAACCAGAACGGTCCCGTATAAAATCGGCAGAGTCGCCTCCACGTCCGGCGACTGCGTCGCCATCACATATATATGATATCCCAATTCCATGAACTGGTCATTGAGCTTTGCCGGAAGATACGGCAGATAATACGCCGCCCCGGTGAACATGATCGGCGCGACTTCCCCCGCACCGCGACTGACCGCCAGAATGGAACCGGTAAAGATGCCGGGAAGGGCCTGCGGGATAATGATCCGCCGAATGGTCTGCAGTTTGGTTCCGCCAAGAGCATAACTGGCTTCTTTCAACTCCCTCGGTATCGTGCGCAGGGCTTCCTCGGTCGAGACGATTACCACCGGAAGCGTCAACAGTGCCAGAGTCAACGCCGCCCAGATGATCGCCGGCTGTCCCCAAACCGGGCCTTCCGAGTCGTACAACACCGAATCGATTCCGTTGCCGATAAATCCGATAAAAAATCCGAGACCGAACAGCCCGAACACGATCGACGGAACCCCGGCCAGGTTGTTGATCGCCACGCGAATCAGGCGTGTAATACGCGAATTGGGTTGCGTGTACTCATGCAAATAAACCGCCGTCAACACACCGATCGGCACGACCGCGATCACCATCAGGATCACCAGCGCCAGTGTTCCGAAAATCGCCGGAAAAACACCTCCCGCTTCCATACCCTGTTCCGGCGGATGCGTCAGAAACTCCCAGCTGATCGTACGAATACCGCCGAAAAATATATCGAACATGATGACGGCCAGCATGGCGATTATGATCAGCACGGCCGCAAGAGTCAATCCGCGCGGAACCACCCCGCTTGATTTCGGTTTGAATGCCGGCACGCGATTCCCGGCCGTATGTACCGCCGATGTCTGTTCGGTGATTTTCATTGCGCCTTGCCCTGCAGTTTTTCTTTCAGCTTCACCAGAATCATATCGCCGCTCAGGTTAATCAGGAAGGTGAACACGAACAACAGCGATCCGATGAAAAACAACACCCGGTAATGCCCGCTTCCGAACACCACTTCGGCCAGTTCAGCGGCAATCGTGGCGGAAAAGGTCCGCACCGAATCGGTTATGTCGGCGGAGATAATCGCCGCGTTGCCCGATGCCATCAACACGATCATGGTCTCGCCGATGGCGCGGCCGAATCCGAGCACCACCCCGGCGGCAATTCCGGGAAGCGCCGCGGGAAAAACCATGGTCAGCGAAACCTGCCAGGGATTGGCGCCCAACGCCACGGAAGCATCGCGAAGCGAACGCGGCACCGAGGTCATGGCATCTTCGGCCACCGTGAAAATGATCGGAATGACCGCCAAACCGAGCGCAATTCCGGCATTGAGTGCGTTCAGGCGGAATGTCAAACCCAGAACGCTTTGCAAAAAGGTCGCCAATACCATCAATGCAAAGAAACCGAGTACCACCGACGGTATCGCCGCCAGCATCTCGATAACCGGCTTGATAATTTCCCGCATTCGTTTCGACGCGAACTCCGATGAATAAATGGCCGCCCCGACGGCCAGCGGAACCGCGAAAATCATGGCGATAATGGCCGCCTTGATCGTTCCGATAAACAGCGGCATCATCGAATACTTCGGGACTTCCGAATTCGGTTGCCACGACCACTTGGGCGCTCGTCCCTCATAGTACTCCTGTTGGAACAGCATCTTGTCCAGCCCAGCTTCCTGCTGAATTTCCGGATCGGTTTCAAATCATGTTGAGGCTTCATTGAT
>CAZVNK010000316.1:0-404 GCA_964628115.1 uncultured Ignavibacteriaceae bacterium
GAACCATGAGCGGACGTGAAAAGGGCATCACCCTGCGGGAAAACGAACTCGATACTATGATGCGCGCCCAGAATGAAAAACTCGAACGCATTGCCCAGATGACGGCCGAAGAAGCCAAGTCGGAACTCAAGGAAAATCTGATCGGTGAGGCCAAAATCGAGGCCGCCGCCACGATCAAGGAAATCCGTGACAAGGCCGAACAGGACGCCGCCGGTAGCGAAAGGGCGCCAACGTCGCCGCAACCGGGGTCACGCAGGCCTGGATGCGCGGGATGTCGGCCAGCGCGACCTGCCCCAGGAACACCAGCGTGAAGTGGTAGTTGGCCGGCGCGGTCCAGCGCACGGCGGCATAGGGGAAATGCGCGCGCAGCCGCTGCTCCAGCGCCGCCAGCCCCGCGCGCAACG
>CAZVNK010000316.1:414-3836 GCA_964628115.1 uncultured Ignavibacteriaceae bacterium
GGCCATCTACCGGTGCGCCGCCGATCATACCGTGGAGTCGACCGTCTCGGTGGTCACCGTACCAAACGAAGAAATGAAAGGGCGCATTATCGGGCGCGAGGGACGCAATATCCGTTCCTTCGAAACCGCCACCGGCATTGACGTCATTGTCGACGATACTCCCGAAGCGGTAATTCTGTCCGGATATGACCCCGTGCGGCGCGAAATCGCCCGCATGTCTCTGGAAAAACTGATTTCCGACGGACGTATTCACCCGACCCGCATCGAGGAGGTGGTGGAGAAAACTCAGAAAGAAATGGAAATGATTATCCGCGAAACCGGCGAGCAGGCCTGTTTCGATGTCGGTGTACAAGGCTTGCATCTTGACGTGATCAAACTGCTGGGCAAACTCAATTATCGAACCTCGTACGGTCAGAATGTGCTTCAGCACGCCAAAGAAGTGGCGGTGCTGTGCGGCTTGATGGCCGCCGAACTGGGGCTTGATCCGATTATCGCCAAGCGTGCCGGACTTTTGCACGATATCGGCAAGGCGGTCGATCGCGAAACCGAGGGAACCCACACCGAAATCGGCGCCGGTTTCCTGACCCGATTCAATGAAAACCCGATAGTGATCAACGCGGTCGCATCGCATCATGGCGACGTTCCGCAGGAATCGGCCTATCCCATTCTGGTGCAGGCGGCCGATGCCGTCTCCGGCGCTCGCCCCGGGGCGCGCCGCGAACCGCTTGAAGCCTATATCAAGCGGCTGGAAAAACTTGAGGAAATCGCGGATTCGTTCAAGGGCGTCTCAAAGGCGTTTGCCATTCAGGCCGGACGCGAAATCCGCGTCATTGTCGAATGCGAGATTATCGACGACCTCGCCGCTTCGATTCTCGCCGGAGACATCGCCAAGAAAATCGAAAAGGAAATGGAATATCCCGGCCAGATCAAAGTGACCGTCATTCGCGAGTCGCGGGCTACGGAATTCGCAAAATAGGGGGAGATTGATGTCGGAAATCAAGATATTGTTTTTTGCCGACCTGGTCGGTAAACCCGGTCGTTTTGTCCTGTCGCAGATGTGCAAGCCTCTCAAGGAAAAATACGGGGCGCAGTACGTGATCGCCAATATCGAAAACGCCGCCGGAGGATTCGGTATTACACCGGAAATGTCGAAAAAAATCTTCTCGTATGGGGTGAACTGCCAGACCTCCGGCAATCATATCTGGGATCGGATGGACGTCTGGAAATATCTTGATCAACAACCGAAACTGCTTCGGCCCGCCAACTATCCGCCGGGGGCGCCCGGGAACGGATATTATATCGACGAGATTCCCGAGGCACGTATCGGTATTCTGAATCTTCAGGGACGTACGTACATGAAAGATATCGACTGTCCTTTCCGCGTCGGCGAACGGCTGGTCGATACCATGCGCAAGGATACCGATATCATTATCATCGATTTTCACGCCGAAGTCACCTCCGAAAAACAGGCGTTGGCGTATTTTCTCGACGGAAAAGTCACAGCGGTAATCGGTACGCACACCCACGTGCAAACCGCCGATGAAACCGTCTCCGAACGAGGAACGGCATATATCACCGACGTCGGTATGACCGGCCCGCACGACTCCATCATCGGCATGGCCAAGACTCCGTCGCTGGATCGTTTCCTGACCGGGATGCCGAAACGATTTACCTGCGCCCACGGCGACGTTAAAATCAGCGGAGCCATGATAACCATCGACACGACCGACGGCGCGGCGGTCAATATCGAACGCATAAAAGTCGACTACGGGGAATACTCCGACGACAATGAGGCATAAATCATGACTGCGACACTGATTGACGGGAAACAGGTTGCCAAAGATATCAAGGCGGAACTGAAACAAAAGGTCGCCGTTCTGCGCGACAAAGGCGTCGTGCCCGGACTGGCCGCGGTGCTGATCGGCGATGACCCCGCGTCGGCCACCTACGTGAAAAGCAAAGCCCGCGCCTGCGATAAACTCGGCGTATTCTCCGAGATCATCAGGCGTCCCGCCGATACCACGCAGAATGAGGTCGAAACGATCGTCCGCGAACTGAACGACCGTGATGATATCGACGGCATTCTGGTGCAGTCGCCGCTTCCGAAACATCTGGATGAATTCGCGGTCACACTGCTAATCGATCCGAGCAAAGACGTTGACGGTTTCCACCCGCATAGTGTCGGTCGCCTGCTCATCGGCAAACCGTCGTTTCGCTCCTGCACTCCTTATGGCATTATCGAACTTATGCGGCGCTATCATATCGATCCCTCCGGCAAAGAAGTCGTCGTGCTGGGACGATCCAATATCGTCGGAAAACCGATGGCGGCCATGCTCATGCAAAAAAGCGAGATGGCCAATGCCACCGTGACCGTCGCGCATTCCCGGACGGCCGACGTTGCCGGTGTATGCCTCCGCGCCGCTATTCTGATCGCGGCAATCGGCCAACCGCTGTTTGTCAAGGCGAACATGGTCAAATCGGGCGTCGTCATCATTGACGTCGGCATGAATCGTATCGATGATCCATCATCGGAGAAAGGGTATCGGTTGGTCGGCGACGTCGATTTCGACACCTGTGTCGAAAAGGCGTCATACATCACCCCGGTTCCCGGTGGAGTGGGGCCGATGACTATTGCCATGCTGCTGACCAATACCGTCCAGTCGGCAAGTCGTCGCGCCGGTCTTGAATAATAGTTCAATAATTGCACAGTTTTGCGCTTAATCGGCAGGCTTCTGCAGATTGAATATCTCACTCATGTTAATCCACTATTTTTCTGTTTTCAAATAAACAGGATGCCGGCATTAATCTCTTCGTCGCTTTATTAAGGCAATGTCATGTAATAAGATAGAGGAAGCGCATCAACTCTTTTTTCAAGCTGTGAGACTAATTCTATAATACGTCTTTCAACCGCATAAAAGGGCATAGCCTTTGCTTTGTTTTAAGCAAACCATTTTGCCGGCGTGAAAATGAAAAAAAGACAAGCTACATTTTTCTTCATCGCTATCCTCACTTTTCTTGTCCCCGCCCTTGGTCATGCCATAGAGGTCGAAATTGGCCTGCCTGATTCCCTGCAGAACATGCGTTTTTGGGACAAGGATGGTGACTTTGTCGGGCAATGCGAACCGGAAAAATCCTGCCCGCAATTCGGATTTTCCATCACGACCGAAAACGGTGTCGTCCACGAGTTTGATACCTATGATCTGAACATAACCGTGCCTCCGGGAGGTGTGCCGGATCGAGGCGGACTGGCTTTTCATTTTCCCGAAGAATTCAATCTGTCGTATATCAACAGCCTGACCTATGCCGATAATTACGCCGGCCCCGATCTTGATATCAGGGCGGCCTTTGTTTTCGATAATATTCTGGCCCTCCGCTTCGGACGGGGAGAGTCCCCGCCGCCCGGGACGATTATCACGCTTACC
>CAZVNK010000317.1:0-3834 GCA_964628115.1 uncultured Ignavibacteriaceae bacterium
GAGCCGCATCCGCCCTGATAGGTAACCGGCGTAATCACATTGGAATCTTCCCAGTTGAAATATACGGGCAGTTCATATTTCCATTTGACGACAAAATCATCGCGAAGATGGGACTCCCAGATTTCCTTCCAGTTGTCCGGAAACTTAAGTCCCGCAAGACGTTTCCTCTCATCGGGAGTCATTTGCTCCACGATCGGATTTATTTTGGGGGTCCAATTCAGACCCTCCCGCTCTATTTTTTCCTGAACGGCGCGGAATTCCTCATCCAGTGAGGTTTCTCCGGCATTCAGATCGACATACATGAAAAAAATAAAAACGAAGACTAAAAAGGCAGTAATGACGCGCATAGAAAGACCCTCAGCAGACAAAGGTGACGGGTACACTCAGCTTCATATAGCAAAATAGCCTAAATTATACATTTGTCAAGATAACATTTATTCAGACAACAGGATATAAGAACTGCCGGCAGTCACTCGAGGATTTCACGGACACGGATTCATTTGAATCGACTCACCTCCAATCGCTGAATAGAAGACCGATTTTACCCTATTATCCCTGTAAAAAATCGCTATTCAATGTCAATTTTTATGAGAAACGTTCGAAAATATAAAGAAAAGGCATTCATTCCTAAACATTCAAAACAAAAGGAGGGCAAATGAGCACCTCTCTTTTACAACGCAATATCACTCTCACAATCCTGTGTATGGGAATGTGTCTGATGATTGCAGGGACGGCCTTTGGCAATGAACAGCCGTCGATGTCGATCAAGCCTTACGGTTATTTCAAACTTGACGGCGCTTATGATCAAAACCTGACCAGTCACGGCAACTTCATCATGTGGGTACAGCCCAATTCGAAAACCAGTGATGATGAGCAGTTCAACATGACCGCCAATCAGTCCCGTCTGGGCCTGAAGGCGAACGGCACCGGTTACGGTGATTTTGAAATTTACGGAAATCTGGAAATGGATTTATACGCCGGTATCACCGGTGCGTCGGTCGCCGAAAACAAGGCCATGTTGCAATTGCGTCACGCCTTTTTCTCGGTGCAACACCATTCGTTTAAAATCCTTGCCGGGCAAACCTGGGATCTGATTTCGCCGTTGAATCCCTCCACGCTGAACTATTCGGTGCTGTGGGGATGCGGTAACACCGGCGCTCGCCGTCCGCAAATCAGTCTCTTTTACACCATCAACGCGGCCGATCAGACCAGTGTTGAAGTCGCCGGCGGTTTTTTCCGTACCATCGGTTCGGATTTGACCCCGACCGTGACGTTGACACTCGACGATGACAAGGACGGTTCCGACGACGGTACCGATGCGGGGATTCCCTCATTCCAGGGTCGTATGGATGTCAAGCACAACTGGAACGGCGGCGGTTTCGTTCGCGCCGGTATTTCCGGTTTGTGGGGTCAGTTGAAGGCCGAGTCGATTCTCGGTGAATCCGAAGAGTACGAAAGCTGGGGCGCGGTCGGTCATTTCATGCTTTCTTTGTCCGACGGTTCCGGTATTTCCGGTGAAGCATACACCGGCTCCAACATGGGCGGCTATTTCGGCGGCATTGTCAACAGCAACACCGTCGACGGTCTCGAATCCTACGGCGGTTGGGCCAGCGCCTGGGTGAAAGCCTCACCGCAGGTGAAACTGGTGGCCGGTTACGGATATGACAATCCCAAAGACGAGGACATCTCCGATGGGGCTCGCTCCCAAAACACCGCCATTTTCGGCAACATCCAGTATAACCTGGTTGACCCGGTGACCATCGGTCTCGAAGTCACCAACTGGGAAACCAAGTATAAAAACGGCGAAAGCACCGAAAATCTTCGCGCACAGACGTCGTTTATTTTGAAATTCTAATCGACTCAAAATATTCTGCATGGGGGACGATTACCGGGGGACGGCCGACAGGCTGTCCCCCTTCTTTATTGGGTGTGTCGATATCAACGCGCCATTGGCATCTCTTCCCCACATCCGGTACAATGCGGGCGACAAGCAATCAGCGATCGTCAGTCAATAATCGAATCCACAAAAAAAGGGACAACCCTGAGGCTGTCCCTTTGATATGTTATCGGATTCCCGACCGGGTTACGGGGTGCAATCCGGAGCGGGACCATTCGGCGTGCCGTAGATGAAGTCGATCAGATAGAGAATATCCAGCAGGTTAACCGCGCCGTCGGCATTGTTCACGTCGCCCGATTCGATCGGATCAGGCGCCGGGCCTTGCGGCGTTCCGTAGATATAGTCAATCAGGAACAGAATATCGAGCAGGTTGATGGCATCGTCGTCGTTGACGTCGCCGCACATATAGTCGCAGACGTCGCCGACGCCGTTACCGTTGCCGTCCTCCTGACCCGGGTTGTAATCATCGGGGCAGTTGTCGCACACGTCACCGTAGCCGTCGGTGTCGCCGTCTTCCTGACCGTTATTGGCGTCATCCGGACAATTGTCGCAGACGTCGCCGACTTCGTCGGAGTCGCCGTCCGCCTGATCATCATTCCAGAACTGCGGGCAGTTGTCACAGGCGTCGCCGTAGCCGTCATCATCGTAGTCTTCCTGAAGCGGATTGTACGTGGTCGGGCAATTGTCGGCGGCATCCTGAATGCCGTCGGCATCGGTATCGATAAACTCGTAGAGTGTTTCTTCCACCAATCGGATATAGACCGGTCCGTCATAGGTTTTGCTTCCGGTACCTTCATAGTAGGAGTACACGATCTTCACGTCGAAGCCATCGGATTCCGCGAGATGCGCGGTGCGATATTCTTCGACAACCAGGTCACCGTCGATACTGACGCACTCGGGAGTGCCCCAAGTGGCGCCGTTGTCCTCGGTCAGGGTCATGAAGAGCGAGTCGTTGCGAACGAAAATAAGAACATACGAGGAATCGACCACGTGCTGAATGCGCGGGAAACGTTCCGCGTCGTCGGTCTCGACCACGGTCACGGTGGTCAACGGATCAACGCTGAAGTCGCCGTTTTCAATGTATGAAACGACAATGTCCTTGTTATCCGATGTGGCGTCCTCATAGTATTCCGAGGCGATCAGGACATGACCGTCATAGGCCGCCATGTCGGGATACTGGAGGTTGCCGCCGTCCACGCCGAACAGCCACATGCCAGGAAAAAGCGTGTCGTCGAAATTATCGAATCTTTCCTGACGAATCGCAAAATTCCAGCGCAGATCATCGGTATCGTAATAATCCCATGCGGCATAGGCCTTGATAGTGGCGGAGTCGATGGCGTTGGTGGTGGTATTGCATCCCTCTACACCAAAGGCGCTAATACTGGCCTGACCTTCAGACGACGTGGGATAAAAGGTGAAATCAATATCATAGTACGGGGGTCCGCAATAATCGAGAGTCGCCACCAACGACATAAATCCGAAATTCCAGGATTCAAGACTGTCGTTACAGGCAATGTCATTGGCGAGAATACCCGACAGGTCGAAACCGCCCGGATCGGCGAAATCCCAGGTCCACAACGACCAGGTGCCATTGTCGGAAATATCGGCAACTTCAACCCAGCGGACCGCACTGCTGGCACCGGTCTGGGGAACAAGCGTTCCATGAAACGCGGTGCCGTCGCCGTAGGATTCGATGTTCTGATAGTCACCGACGCCCGGCGTAATGTCCCAATACACTCCGCCACTGAACGACTGACCGTCATCCATTGAGGATGACCACAGGATAACCGAATCATAGTCATCCATACGATAGGTCAGCAACAGATTGCCGTTACCGGCATCCGCCAGAGCCGGGTGAATACGCAGGGTATCGACCGGGGGAAGCGCGGTGATGTCGATTTCATATTCACCGAAACGATCGCCACTGTCCGGGCCGC
>CAZVNK010000318.1:0-3184 GCA_964628115.1 uncultured Ignavibacteriaceae bacterium
CACCAGAGCGGACTTGGATCCTTCCCTACGATTTATTATAACGTCGGCAAATCTCAGATAAGATGGCAGGATCACTACGTCCACCAGAGCGGACTTGGATCCTTCCCTACGATTTATTATAACGTCGGCAAATCTCGGTGATTGCCTGATACATGCGGTTGCGGACCGATTGAAGATGCAAAGCCTCGGCAATATCGACCTTCGCCGTATCGAATCGTTTGAAACGCTTCGGTTCGGTTTGGATAATATACGAATTGACATGCTGTTTCCAGAACCAGTCCGCACATCCGAATTGGATATAGGCCGGATCGATATGCACGATGGCTTTCAGGTCGTCATGCAATCGCAAACCGGCGGGGCTGTTTTGGATGCAAATCGCCATGTAAGCAATGCGATATTCAACTGTGGTCGTGTCGGTGTAATTCGCAAGAGGGGCAATGCTGAGTTGGTCGGATTGACCGTCATGCACAAAATGTCCCCAGCAACATTGCAGGGTGAAACAATGATCGACGTGTGACAGGATGTCGATAATTTTGACAATCGGGGAATCGATGGCTTTTATATCGAGCTTTTTGACGGTTTCGATTCGTCGCGACTCAAACCCGGGATCGTCGATAAAGGCTTTTGCGGTTGTATATGTTTGCATGCAGTATGATATCATGTGGCCGATATTGGATCAATACTAATATTGCCATTCGACATTCATATATAATTCTATTAATTGCGGGAATTTTCGCTTGATTTTGCGGCGGGGGAACGTATATTATCCAATGAATTCTTCGGGGTGAGGCGTAATTCCTCAACCGGCGGTGACAGGCCGCGAGCCGGTTTTAAAACAACCGGTTGAACCGGTGCAATTCCGGTCCCGACGGTATAGTCCGGATGGGAGAAGAAAGTGATATACATATGTAGTATATGTACATCCGCTCTATACACCCCGATTGATATTGGGGTTTTTTTGTGGCTGACACAAACGATTGCACATATATGACCGTGGCCCTGGAACTGGCCGAACGGGGGCGAGGGAAAACGTCGCCGAATCCGATGGTGGGGGCGGTGATTGTCAAAAACGGCCGCGTTGTCGGTCGGGGGTATCATAAAAAAGCCGGAACCGCTCATGCCGAAATAGTCGCGCTTAAAGACGCCGGCAAAGCCGCGCGCGGCGCAACGATGTATGTCACACTGGAGCCGTGCAGTCATTTCGGCCGTACCGGGCCGTGCGCACTGGCATTGATCGAAGCCGGAATTAAAAAAGTACACTACGCAATTAAAGACCCCAATCCACTGGTGAACGGTCGTGGCTCGGCGATGCTTCGCAAGGGCGGAGTCGAGACGAATGCCGGCCCACTGCGAGCCGAGGCCAGTCGCCTGAACGAAATCTACCTGAAATATGTCACCACCGGGCGGCCGTTCGTGACGTTGAAACTGGCGATCTCGCTTGACGGCAGAATCGCCACGTCCACCGGCGATGCAAGCTGGATTTCCGGGACGGAGTCACGCCGGATGGTGCATCGCCTGCGCGCTGAATCCGACGCGGTGGTGGTCGGCACCGGGACGGTTCATGCCGACAATCCCGAACTGACGGTTCGGATGATCAAAGGCCGCAATCCGTATCGGATTATTCTTTCCGCCCATCCCGATTTCAAACGAACGTTAAAACTGCTTCGAAACAATGACGATGCCCGCACGATCGTGGCCACGTCCAAAAAGGCGGCGACAAAAGTTACGGGGAAGAATCTGACGGTTTGGTCGTTGAAAAAGACGCGTGAGGGAATCGATCTCGATGATTTTGTCGAGAAGGCCGGACAGTTCGGAATCAGGTCGATGCTGGTCGAGGGGGGAGGCAAACTGGCAACGTCGTTTTTGCGCGCCGGATTGGTCGACAAGCTGATGCTGTTTACCGCGCCGATGATTATCGGCAAAGGGAAATCCGGCGTGGACGATTTGCATGTGGTCAATATCGCCGAAGCGATACGTTTCGACGAGTACGCATTCACGCCAAGTGGCGTCGATATGCTGTTTACGGGATATCCGAAAGGGAAATGATGTTTACGGGAATAATCGAAACGGTCGGCGTGATAGAACAAATCAGGCCCCGGGCCAATTACAAACTACTGACGATTGCACCGTCGCGACCGTTTGAGACGGTCGTGTTGGGCGATCGCGGTGGACGGGTGTTGTCTGACCGTGACGGAATTCGACAAGGCTCAGTTCACGGTGGAGGCGTCGCAGGAGACGCTGGCGACGACCATTGTCGGGACCTACACCAACGGCACCAAAGTCAATCTGGAGCGGGCGCTTCTTCCGACCGGCCGCCTGGGCGGGCATTTCGTCTCGGGGCACGTGGATTGTGTCGGCAAAATAACACGAGCGACGACGATCGGGGATTCGATCGAATACGCGATTCGATACCCGGAGAAATTTCAGCGGTTTCTGGTTGCGAAGGGATCGGTGGCGATCGACGGAATCAGCCTGACGGTCAATACGCTGACCGGGAACGAATGTACGGTCAATCTTATTCCGCACACGCAGGCCGAGACGAATTCGGCGCGGTGGCGGGCCGGAGTGGAAGTAAATCTGGAGTTTGATCTGCTCGGCAAGTACATGGTCAGACTTCTCGACATAGAAACAAAAGGTAATTCGACTCTCAACAAGCTGATCGAGAGCGGATGGTAATACAAGTGGAGTAGACATGGTTACGTTCAACAAGATCTCTGAAGCAATCGAGGATATTCGCGACGGTAAGATGGTGATCGTCGTCGACGATGAAGATCGCGAAAACGAGGGCGATTTCATCATGGCGGCGGAGAAAGCCACGCCGGAAGCGATTAATTTTATGGCGACGCACGGGCGGGGATTGATCTGCACCTCGCTGACCAAGGAGCGACTGGACAAATTGCAGTTGTATCCGATGGTGCAGGCGAACAGTTCCAAATACGGAACGCGGTTCACGGTTTCGGTGGATGCGCACAAGGGGACAACCACCGGTATTTCGGCATCGGATCGGGCGATCACGGTGAAAGTGCTGGCCGACGATAACGCGATTCCGGAAGACCTGAGCCGTCCCGGGCATATTTTCCCGATTCAGGCGGTTCCCGGGGGCGTGTTGCGCCGCGCCGGGCACACGGAAACGTCGGTCGACCTGGCGCGCCTGGCGGGATTGAAGCCGGTGGGGGTGTTGTGC
>CAZVNK010000318.1:3206-3509 GCA_964628115.1 uncultured Ignavibacteriaceae bacterium
TACCCTGCAGGAGTAATTTGCGAAATAATCAAGGAAGACGGAACCATGGCGCGGGTTCCGCGCTTGTATGAGATCGCGCAGAAGTTCGGTTTGAAGCTGGTGACGGTGCAGGATCTGATCGAGTACCGTCGGCGCACCGAAAAGCATGTCCGGCGACTGACTGAAGTCGATTTTCCGACCAAGTTCGGCGATTTTCGTCTTTATATGTACGGCAGTGATCTCGACGAGAAAAGCCATCTGGCGCTCGTAAAGGGGGATATCAGAGGCAAGGAAGAGGTGCTGGTGCGGGTGCACTCGGAATGC
>CAZVNK010000318.1:3519-3824 GCA_964628115.1 uncultured Ignavibacteriaceae bacterium
GGCCAGTTGGGTGCCGCCCTACGGCGTATCGAGAAGGAAGAACTGGGCGTGTTTTTGTACATGCGGCAGGAGTGTCGAGGAATCGGCCTGACCAATAAAATCATGGCCTATGCGCTTCAGGATAACGGCCGCGACACGGTCGAGGCCAATCATGATCTCGGATTCCCGGCCGATCTTCGGGATTACGGAATTGGGGCGCAGATTCTTGCCGATCTGGGATTGAAAAGCATTCGCCTGATGACAAACAATCCGCGCAAAATAGTCGGGCTTGAGGGACATGGATTGAAAGTAGCCGCACGGGTGCC
>CAZVNK010000319.1:0-3821 GCA_964628115.1 uncultured Ignavibacteriaceae bacterium
GCTGCAAGCCAAGTGAGCGGACCGGCATCGCTGCAAATCATCACCGGCCAGCTGTAACCCAGGCGGTCTCATTCACCGTCGGTGTTTTCGGCGTAGATTTCAATATAGCTGGGAGAATTGGCATTCAACATATAAGTTCCGATATTATCCCAGACGGGACCGAATTCCACCCGGAAATTAACAGCGCCTGCCAAACCGACAAAGATCAGTACGACAAGGAATGTCATGGCACATTGTTTCATAATGATTTCCTCCAAATGCATGTATTTAATTTATCTCTAAATTCGTATATAAAAATGGCAATTTCCATTCCGGCAAGTCCATCGGGAAGTAACTACGCCGTATATAAGATTGATATATCTATATAAAAATAGTCTAATAACTTAATATGTCAAGAAGAAACTTCCTATATATATGAGATTAATCTAATACGGATGGATAATATCATCATTCTCTTTCACAAGTATTTCTTTTGGTTGTCCGCAATACTGGCAGGTAATAGGTCTTATTATTCTCATACTAGTAGCGAATTGACCTATTATCACCTATTTCACACGCCACGCTAATATATCTTTGTAAGACCATGACAGACTACTCAATACTAATTGCAACACTGGACAATACGAGAGGGGCATGATGCGGATACCATTATTGGTATGATTCCTCTACTGCATAGAATCGACAAAAAAGATTAAATCGAACTTCCAAGACGTTCCTTCGTCAACATATTTGATCCACATAATTGATCCGAACGTGAAAGATTTATTGAGGAGATGTCTCTATTACTAATAAAAGGACTCAAAAAAAAGGATATTTTATGAAAAACTCATGGCTACCGGTGGTAGTGGTAATTGCCGGTATTATCGCGGGAGGGTGTGACTCGATGAATACGCAGGTGAATGTCGAAGAGGAGAAAAAGCAGATTCGGACCGTTATCGAAAGCAATATCGGCTGGGCGGCCAACAAAGACAAGGATATGATGTACGGTAGTTTTGCGCAGGATGATGACCTGTTTTATTTCTGCCCTCGTGACGACGGCACGATTCACGGATTCGACGCCGTAATCGAGTTGACGGAGGGTTTTTTCATGCGCGATGAGTTCAAGGCGGTCGGCTTCGAGATTAAAGACCTCCACATTAATCTGTCGCGCTCCGGCGACGTCGCCTGGTATCATGCCCGTTTGGACGATTTCAACGAATGGAACGGGCAACCCGCGAACTGGGAGGACGTGCGCTGGACCGGCGTGCTGGAAAAACGCGACGGCAAATGGGTAATCGTGCAAATGCACTTCTCCTCCCCCACTGACAGGAAGTGATAGTGCGTCTCACGATCAATCGCCGAACCGCCGGGGCTATTCCCGATCATGATTCCCAATTCAAACCCATTAAAAAGGGCCGGCTAAACCGGCCCTTCTCTGAAGCATCATGCCAGGGGATTACTTCAGCAGACTCAACTTCTTGGTACTCGTAAAACTGCCCGCCTTGAACTTGGCGAAATAGATGCCGCTGGCGGCACTACCGCCGTTGGCATCGGTGCCGTTCCAGACCACCTCATGACTTCCGGCCGTAAGTCGTTCGTTGACGACGGTCGTGACCTTCTGTCCCAGTATATTGTAAATCTCGAGGCTCACGGCGGCTTCTTCGGGCAGAGAGAATGAAAACGTCGTCGCCGGGTTGAATGGGTTCGGATAATTCTGATTGAATACGAAGTCCTTCGGCAACACCGAATTGTCGTCAATCTTCACCACCTGTTCCATTCCGTTACGATCGATCGCGGTCGCCGACCGAATCGAAACTTCACCGGCAAACTTCAAGACCTGTCCCGGTGTAACATGGAAATCTCCATTGACATCGAGAATAACAACTTCACTTGTATGTGTATCGTATTTGGTATAGAGTTCCAGTTCCGCATGACTCAGACACGATGGTGATGCGGAGAGTTCACCGTCCAATTCAACCAGAAGCGCCATGATTTCAGCCTCGGAATTCAATGTCAGGATGGTATATCCCTCTGAGAATTCCTTGTTCAGCGTCAGGATATTGCTTCCGGCCATTGCGACCGTGGTATAGCAATCACATGGAGCCGATCCGGAATAATACAAATAGCGGATCAGATATGTCACGTCGCAGATATCAATTCCCGGCTCACAATCAACGTCGCCGGATTCCATCGGATTCGGCGCCGGTCCTCCTTCGAACATATAAGCAATCAGGTATTCAAGATCAAGACTATCCACCGTCTCGTCATGGTTTACATCGCCGCAGATATAACTACTGCAATCGCCCATTTCGGAAGGCCCGACAAAATCAAGCGTGCTATTGTATCGCCATTGCCTTACCGGCGCTTTGCACGTGTTATATTCAGCACCGACCAGATTCATGAATTTCAGTTCCGCTTGTGAGGTGATCAGAGTAATATCGACGTTCCCGTCCTGGGACAAGTCGCCGATCAGGGGGACATTGCGTATATATGAAATGGCATCCTCATTGATCGTTATCGGGTAGCCGTCTTTAACCTGGCCGTTGTGATCGAAAGCCAGCAGTTTTTCTCCCGGCGTGGTGAACCACAAATCGGTCTGGGTAATCTGGAGGATATCGATCCAGCCGTCATCATCGATATCAGCCAACAATGGATAACTGGCAATGGTCGGATATGGGAACGTGGTGACAAAACCGTTACTGCCGGGGATATATGGCGTCCCGTCAATATTCCAGATATACAGATGCGAGTAATCCATATCGTAATAAGAACTGACATATTCGAGTTGCCCATCGTTATCGATATCGCCGAACATCGGTGTCGTCGGCGCGTAATATACGTCAATATTCATTGGATGCGGCCAGCCGGTCTTGGGCATCAATCCCTCATCAAGGGCCCAGATATAACTGCCGGCAGTTGTATACTTCCCGTGAAGTATCATCTCCAGCTTGTCGTCATCGTCAATATCATAGAAAGACATGGAAGCGAACGAGAACGACTCTCCGCCCAAACTCAGATCGACGCTGTTAATGACATTTCCATATCGATCCACCTCTCGAATAAGGCCACCATAATTATCATACAGACTGACCGTCCCATCGTTTTCCAGATCAGCCGCAAGTATATGATAGGAGCTTGTCAGAAGCGGTTGTACCTCAGTATCCGTCACTTCCAGAACAAAACTGGCATGGCGCGACCGATATTCTCCATACACAAGTTTCTTGAACATGAAAAATCCGTAAATTTCATCGATGCCGTCGCTGTCGATATCTTTCAACGCAATGTAATTCGTGGTATTTTCACAGATACCGATTGTGGGAGAAAATAAGTAAATCGAAGTATCCAATTGAATTGCGAATTCTCCGCCGGTAGAGCGATATCCCCAGATGGTTGAGGTTTCCAGGTTCACGCTCGCAAAATCGTCGATTCCGTCTCCATCCAGATTGCCGACGGCAATGGGAGTCTGATAATTACCGTCGGGTACGGTCGGGACATTGGTTGTTTTCTCGGTTCCGTTGATATTATAGAATTTGATTCCCGACATGGTTCCGATTATATACTCATACAATCCGTCATTGTCGATATCGGCATAGGTCGGAACCATCGCCCCCGAGGCTCCCATATTGACAGTCCAATTGTCGCCGACAAGATTGGGATCGACATACACTTCGACCGTATCGGTTGCAACCAGGCCGCTGACCCAGTACGTTCGGAGGCGGATCACATAGGTGCCTGCCGAAAGCTCACTGGTATACCAGGTCGCGAGTTCTTCATCGTATTTGGGAATGGTTCCGTAGCCGATTTCCTCCCACAGGGTATCGTTCGACAACCGGTAATCGACA